>JAEWZB010000105.1 GCA_023395515.1 Bacillota bacterium | reverse complement strand
CCATCGGCTTCCTTCAGACCTTTTCGTCACCGAAAACGCCCTTGCTTACAGCTTGTCTTCCCATTAGCTAGGTGACAGGTTTTCTTGCAAACCATCGGCTCGGCAACATGCCTCGCAAACAAAATAGAGGCGACCAAGGTCGCCTCATTATTAATTCTATTATTAGTACCTAAGCAGGGCTTCCCGCAAAATCTTAGCCCCTAAAATCGAAGTTAAATCACCCTTTTCATAGGGTGGTGAGATTTCTACGATATCAAATCCTACTATGTTTAAATCACCTAAATCCAGCATAACTTGCAGCAATTCTCGGGAAGTAAATCCGCCTGGTTCAGGAGTTCCAGTGCCCGGGGCAAAAGCAGGGTCTAAAACATCAATATCTAAAGTTAAATATACCGGCCTTTCCCCTACTTTTTGCTTTACATCCTCCACCGCCGTTTGTAGTTCATTCAGATACATAAAGGTATGGTTCCCCGCAAACTCCATCTCCTCTTTAGTACCAGATCTTATCCCTAATTGAAATAGATTTTTGGATCCTATAATATCAACTGCATGTCTCATAACTGCCGCATGAGAAAGTTTTTCTCCTAAGTAATCATCTCTCAAATCAGCATGAGCATCCATTTGAATAACTACTAAATCTGGATATTGGTTTTTATAAGCTTTTATTAGCGGAAGAGATACTAAGTGTTCTCCTCCCAGGGCAAATACCTTTTTCTGCAGGTTCAAAAGCTTAGTACAAACCTTCTCCACCCGCTCAAGGCTGGCGGCTACATTACCAAAAGGAATTTCAACATCCCCGGCATCATAGAAATTAATTTCCTCCAGGGATTTGTCTTGATATATACTGTACTCTTCAATTCCTTCTGATACTTCCCGCACCCGGTAGGGGCCTAAACGAGTACCAGGCCGAAAACTGGTAGTAGCATCCATAGGTATACCTATAATAACCTTATCACAGTCATCAATATTATCTGAACTACCCATAAAAATGGCTTTGCGGCTCAAATAATCCATGCTTCCCATCCTATTCACCTTGACCAATAATCTTTTTCACAAAAGGAGGCAGTTTAAATGCTGCTTGGTGAACTTCATCAGAATAATACTTATGCTTAAGATCAGGTTTATTACAAATTGTTTCAGGATCGTATTTTTTCGAGCCTATACTAAAACTATATAGTCCGCTAGGATAAGTAGGTATGCTGGCTAAATATAATTTGGTGATAGGAAAAATTCCAGCAATTCCGCCATAAGCCATTTGTATAACATCCTGATTTAAAAATGGCGATTCACTTTGTACTACTAAAATTCCATCTTCATGCAGACATTCGTAAACATTTTGATAAAAGCTGGGAGAAAAAAGCTCTACTGCCGGCCCTACCGGTTCAGTTGAATCTACAATTACTACATCAAAGCTGTTTTTATGCTCCTTAACAAAGGCTATGCCGTCTGCTACGACAAGATTAGCTTTTTCATGGTCAAACGAACAAGAAAGCTGTGGGAAAAAGTCCCGGGAGGCTATAACTACCCTCTCATCGATTTCCACTAAAGTTCCTTTTTCTACTAGGGGATGATTTACTACTTCCCTTAAGGCTCCCCCATCTCCTCCGCCTATTATAAGCACTTTTTTGGGATTAGGATGAGCATTTAAGGCTACTTGAGTAATCATTTCATGATAAACATATTCATCAACATCAGTAGTCATAACCATTCCGTCCAGTAACAGCATTTTGCCAAACTGTTCGGTTTCTACTACCGCTAAACTTTGAAACTCGCTTTGTTCTTTTCTTAAGATGGCATTAATCTTACAACTAAAACCTAATGCTTTAGTTTGATATTCGGTAAACCAGAGTTCCAATTTATTTTTCCCCCTTAAATCTAGGTTTTAATACCATAAAGGTACGGCGGCAAATGCACAGCCGATTTTTTCCACCTTATGTTCCACCGCAGCTACTTTAACTTCTTCCAGATCCAGGCCCCTTACTTTAAAAGCTTCTTCAACCATGGCTGTGACCTGTTTTTCAGCTTCCGCCTGGGAGCACTTTCCGGAAAATTCCATTATTACTCCAAAACTGTCTTTTTTAATGCCTACTGCTACGGCTGCAGATATAGTTTCACCGGGAACATCGCTGACAATTGATCCGTAAGCAATGGGTAGTAAAGATCCAGGAGGAATAACCAAATCAGGTTCGTATTCACAACCCGGAGGTAAAATACTGCTTACTCTTAATAAATTAGTATTTCCAACTCTGGCTTTTAATAAAGCTCCGTCAAATGCAGTTAATTTGCTCTCCCCCTCGGAAGCAGCAGCTGTTACAAAATACTTTTTCGGTAAAGGTAACATTTAATTAGACACCTCCAGATATTATCTCTATCACTTAATTCACCTGGCATTGATTCGGCTGTATTCAGTGGCAGCTATTCACTGAATACAGCCGAGTTCAATTGCGCAATAGATACATTATATACAAAGCTTTCCCAAAATCAAACATTATTTTGCCCGAACTCAGCCATAGCTACATAAGAGTTAATAATCTTTGTAAAAAGCCCATTAGAGCAACTTGGTCTGATACTTCTGATAGTATAAAAAAAGGGAAAGCCCAGCTTTCCCTGTCATAATTGAAGATTAAGCATTTAAACTAAAACTTATTTCATCATACTTTTTTCGACTCTTCCAATTTTTTTAGATATTCCAGGAAGTTATTGACCGATTTACGCCGTGACTTTTGCCGGGGATATATTACATAAAAAAATCGATTAGCCCGGGGATCGGCTATTTTTATACTTTTTATTTTACGATATGGATCTTTTTTTAAAGCCCATCTTGAAACTACCGAGATACCCATGCCCGACTCTATCGAAGCTAAAACTGCTTCGGTACTGCCAGCTTCAATATACACTATTAGGTCCTCTTTTTTTATATCATTAGCAGCCAGCAAATCTTCTACCGCTCGTCTAGTTCCTGAACCTTTCTCCCTAATAATCCACTTTTCGGTGAGTAAATCTTTAACTTTTACCTCGGTAAGGCGGGAGAACTTATGACCATCAGGGACGGCCACCACCAATTCATCTTCCAGCCATTTAAATCCATCTACCTTGCGATTATTCATCCAACCGCCCACAATACCAATATCTAGTTCCCTCTCTGCCACTTGATTAAAAACCTTTTCTGTATCGGCAATATCCATACTTAAGCTTACATTAGGATATTTATCTTTAAATTTCTTAATAATAAGAGGTAAAATATATTGACCGGGAATGGTACTAGCTCCTATATAAAGCTTACCTTTACGACTTTCCGCCACTTCTTCCATGGCTTTTTCAGTTTTTTCCATAGTTTTAATTATATCTTTTGAACATTGATATAAGGTTTCCCCTGCTTCAGTAGTCTTTAACCTTCTTCCCGACCTTTCCAACAATAATACTGCATAAAAGTCTTCCAAAGCTTGGATTTGTTTAGTAACCGCAGGTTGTGATATACCAAATTCCTCTGCCGTCTTAGAAAGATTTTGGGTTTCGACTACCTTAACAAAAGTTTTAAATAAATTTAAATTCATAAAACTACCATCCTAACATTATTATCTCAGGAAACCTTCTAAAATGGTGTTTATAGCTTCAGGTTCAGTAAGACCTAAAGACATTAACTTTATCAATTGTTCACCGGCAATTTTTCCAATGGCCGCCTCATGAGTTAAAACTGCTTCCGCACTTTCCGCAATCAGTTCCGGTATAGCTTTAATTTTAGCATTTCCCATTATAATAGAATCACATTCCACATGGCCGAAACATTCGGTTTTACCAACCATAGCAGCCCTAAATGTTTGCTCTGAGAAGTCCCGCGCCACGGAACGAGATAAAATTTGAGCACTGCCGCCTTCACCTTCAATATATATTCTAATATCGGATTCGGCCTTTTGGTTTCCATGGGTAAGCAAACGTTCCACAATAGTCAGACTACCCTTTTTATCCACATAAGCTGTAGTAGGACGGATAGTATCATCTACACCTTCTATTTGCACCATTTCCAATTCAGCCGTAGCGCCTTCTGCTATCCTAATAATTGTAGTAGGGTTAAAAATTCTTTTGCCTTTTCCCTCACCTTGCCCATAATGTCTTTCTACATACTTCATGTGAGCCCCTTTTTTTACAATTATCTCATGAATACCATCATGGGCAGAATCCGCATGACTATCATTATGAATGCCGCATCCGGCAATTATGGTAATATCAGCATCCTCACCCACTATAAAAGTATTATAAACCTTATCTTGTAACCCGGAACTAGTTAGCAGTACGGGTACATGAACCGACTCATTCTTAGTTCCCGGCTTAATTTCTACGATTATACCAGGCTTATCCACAAATGAGGTTATGGATATATTAGGAGATGAATTTCTCATTATAGCTTGCCCGTCTTTTCTGATGTTAATGGCTCCCTTAGGAACCTCCTTTAAATCTGTGATTGCCCCTAAAAGCTCCCAATCCAAATTATTGAATTTCATACGTCATATCTCCCCGGCATTCTATTCTTTTTTTGCATTCTATATCTTCTCTTATTAAAGACCAGACTTCATTAGGTTTACCAATGGTAGCTATTTGTCCATTTTCAACTACTATTATTTCATCACAAATAGGCAATACATTTTCATTATGGGTAATTATAATGGCAGTTGCATCAGGGCGGGCTTTAAATTTTTGCATAATAATAAATATAAGTCTTTGAATAGTCCAAAGGTCGACACCAGCTTCCGGCTCGTCAAATATACTTATTTCCGCATCCCGGGTAAGAACTTGGGCTATTTCAATACGTTTCATTTCTCCCCCGCTAAGTCCGGGGCCTAAATCTCTTTCCAGGTAATCTTCAGGACATAGGCCTACATCCCTTATAGTTTTGCGCAGAGTAATATTATCTATGTCTGGTTGGGCTATTTTCAATAAATCTTGCACGGTTAAACCCTTAAATCTGGGTGGTTGTTGAAAAGCATAAGCAATCCCTTTTCTAGCCCTTTCCGATACTCCTAATCCATTAATTTCTTCATCATGTAAATATATACTACCAGCCGATGGCTGATAAATTCCCATTATAGTTTTAGCTAATGACGTTTTACCGCCGCCATTAGGACCAGTCACCGCATATAGCTTACCTGGTTCAAATGTTATATTTATATCACGTAAAATTTCCTTACTTTCGCCATTATTATCAACTGTTAAAGTGATATTTTCTAATCTCAGCATAATAATTCTCCTTCTTTCCAAAGTGTAAAATGTAGTATACTTGATTTTATTTTATCATAACTAACAGTTATATACTAAAATTTAACCGCCATTTATTATTATAATACTTATAGACAAAAAGCGGGAAATATTATCACTATTTCTTCAAATTTCTATGTTTATATAGATAATTATTATTTTGCATATCACATCCACCATAGTTAATTAGCAGCTAAATGCATTATTTCTTACCTGGAGGAAGCCAGAAAAAATCTAAAGAGAGAAGAAGTCTTTAACTATTTATTGCAATCTGGGCAATAACCAAAAAATTTAAGCTCATGATCAATAATTTTATATCCCTTGGCCTCTAGTTGAACTTCCAAATTGTGGAGCAAATCCTCTTCTACCTCGATTATGCGGTTACATTCCAGACAAATAATATGATGGTGTTGATGATCCTCAGCTCCAGATAACTCATAACGGTACTTGCCACCTTCAAACATAGTTTTATAAAGTACATCTATACTCGCTAACTTATCTAAAGTACGATAAACCGTAGCTATGCCAATATTAGGTACCCTCTCCTTGGCTTCCTTTAATACTTCTTCTACACTTAAATGCTTGCCTTGATTATTAATCATAACTTCAAGTATTGCTGCTCTTTGCTGAGTTAATTTATAATCATGTCCATCGAGTTTGTCTTTTATATGCTTAAGACTCATCTAGCATCCTCCTCATTATGTTGATAATCATTATCAATTATAGTTTAGAGGATAAATATTTAAATGGCAACTGCAGAAGAAATTCCTGTTTAACCCCATAAATTCTTATGGTTTCCGCGTAATAGAAAATCACAACTTGCTTAGTTTTCTTTCTGATAATACAAAAAAGGTGCAATTGTATGCACCTTTAGGTAACTCGGCAGAATTAGAAAATTTAAACTTAACCAATTAAATTGTTATCTTTACCGCCATTAGTTATGTTATCGTCGTTCCGGGCAAATAACAAGCTGGCTGAAAAAGCAGTTATAGGTATGCAAAAAACCAGGCCTATACTTCCCGCCACCGCTCTAACAATTTCCGTGGCAATTAATTCGGAATTAAAAATATGTACCGGGGAAGTGTCATAAGCCATGAATAAGATTAATAAGGGTAAAGCTCCGCCTGTATACGCCAGTATTAAGGTATTCGCCATAGTCCCCATTACATCACGCCCTACATTCATTCCTGCTCTCATTAAATCGGCAGCCGTTAATTCTGGATTAGCTTTCTTAATTTCCTCTATGGCCGATGCTATGGAAATGGCTACATCCATGGCTGCACCTAAAGCTCCTATTATAATTCCCGCAAACAGTAATCCTTGTACATTAATATTTAATCCCTCTACGTAAAGCAACATCCGGCTTTCTTCAGAGGCATAACCGGTAAAATGCGCTAAGTCGCCTACTAACAAAGCCAGAATACCAGCCACAACTACTCCACCTATGGTACCCAGGGTTGCAGATACAGCTTTTTTCGTTACCCCGGCAATTATAACCATGGTTATTAGAGTAACCCCGATTAAAACTAGTACTGTCATCAATAAGGGGGAATTTCCCTGTAAAAGGGCCGGTAATAAAATTTTATAAACTCCTAATATGGTTAATCCTAGCGCTACTAAGGCTTTAATCCCTTTAATACCACCTACCACAACCAAAGCCAGCATAAAAAAGATTATTAAATAGTTTACATAAGGAACCCGGGACATATCAGAGAGATATATTTCGGTTGGTTCACCATCATGTTCAATTATATATAAGATTACCTTATCGCCCGGTTTTACCTCCAGATCCCAACCCATACTCCCGGATAAGGTATTGTGAGCTTCAAGGGTTTGGCCTTTATGGTCTCCTGATAACATTTTCACCGTAATAACTTGCTCTTGAAATGTCTGACCCTCCACACCTTCTATAGGTTCTGATTCAACATTATCAACCTTAATAACTTCTGCTTTTTCATATGTTTCATTAAGTACAGGTTCATCTCCATTATCAGAGTTAGCCAGTATTGGACCAGGCATTACAAAAATAAAAGCTAAAAAAAGAATACTTGCTAAAACTTTAATCTTTTTCATTAATCCTCCTGCAAAATATAATTTGCTTAACATTTTATCATAAAAGTCTATGGTTGCGTGATTCTCTTGCTTCCTGTCCATGAATTATATTGCTGTTTAAAGCAATATCCCCGTAAATTTTAAATTATGGAAATACACCTTGAAGTCACAACTTTAAGCCGGTAGCAGTCCAAGTTAGAATCAGGCTATCGTTCAGTAAATAGCTTAACAAACAAAAAAGGCACAGATTTTCTGTGCCCCGCTTTGATAAATGCATTACTTTTTCCGTTTGTCTTCTACTTTAGCCTTATCCTTTAGTTCTTGAAGATAAGTGTTAAAAACTTCGCTTTGCTTATTTATTTCTAATTGTCCGGCTACCTCTGCTTTAACTTCTTCTAAGGCAAAAGTTTTCTCTTCTTTATAATCGCCGGCTTTAATAATATGATAGCCAAATTCGCTTTTTACCGGAGCTTTAGTTATTTCACCAGGTTTTAATTCTAGTGCAGCTACCTTAAACTCTTCTACTAATGAGGATTCTTCATTGACTAATCCCAGGTTACCGCCTTGGTCTTTACTGGGACAAGTGGAAAATTCGCCAGCTAATTTAGAAAAATCCTCACCTTGATTCAATTTAGCTAAAATATCCTGAGCCTCTTCTTCTGTTGCTACTAAAATATGAAATATTTCCATGCCGGCCGGTTCTATAAATAAATCTTTATTTTCATTGTAGAATGTTTCCACTTCTTCATCACTGACCGCAACATTATTCGTTACTTCATCCTGGAGCATTATAAAAAGGTTTTCCAGCTCTATTTGTTCCTTTAAATCAGCTTCCGTCATACTCATTTGTTTCAATAAGTTCGCATAATCTTCATCGCTATAGCGTTGCTTAAAAGCCTTAACATCCTCTTCCACCTGTTCATTAGTTATGACAATATTTCTTTGGGCGGCATCTTGTCTTACCACCGTCTGTAAAATAAGATCTTCAAAGGTTCGATCTTTTAAATTTTGAATTAAATCCTTATCCTCTTTCTCATCTAAAGATTTTCCGGCCTGGGACTCATACCCGGTTTTAACCATGGTGTAATACTGGTCAAACTGCTTTTGGGTTATTTCAGTATTATTTACTATAGCAATCACCTGATCTGTTTTATTGCTATCATTACAACCAAGCAGGGTAAAACTAAATACAAGTAGCAGCATAATTGCTAAAAATTTCCGCAACATTCTCATCCTCTCTAGTAAAAACTATGAGCCATTATAACACAGGAATGTGATAACGTGAAATATAATGCCTACATCTTATTTTTAAGATATCCGTCTATACTAAAAGCAGCTTTTTTTCCTGCTCCCATAGCTAAGATAACAGTAGCCGCACCAGTAACTACATCTCCACCAGCAAAAACACCTGGTTTAGAAGTCAAGCCTACCTCATTAGTCAAAATATTGCCATATTTATTTACCTCTAAATCAGGAGTAGTAGCTGGAATTAAAGGGTTAGGGCCTTGACCGATAGCCATTACCACGGCATCAACAGCTATCTCATAGTGAGAGTCCTTAAGGGGGATAGGTCTTCTTCTCCCTGACTCATCAGGTTCTCCCAATTCATATTTTTGACATACAATAGCCCTTACATGTCCATTACTATCCCCTAAAATTTCTACCGGACTAGTAAGAAACTTAAAAATAACTCCTTCTTCCTTGGCATGCTCCACTTCTTCTAACCGGGCAGGGAGCTCTTTTTCTGACCGTCTATAAATAATATACGATTCCTCCACTCCTAAGCGAAGAGCCGTGCGAGCAGCATCCATAGCCACGTTTCCCCCGCCTATCACGGCTATTTTACTTCCGGTGTCTATAGGAGTTAAATATTCGGGGAACTTGTACGCTTTCATCAAGTTAACTCTGGTTAAGAACTCATTGGCTGAATATACCCCATTTAAGTTCTCACCCGGAATTTCCATAAAGTAAGGCAATCCGGCTCCGGTGCTGACATACACTGCATCAAAACCTTCTATTTCTAATAAATCATCAATAGTCCATAACTGACCAATCACACTATTAACCTCTATATTAACCCCCAGTTTTTTAATATTTTCTATTTCGGCTGCGACTATATTTTTAGGCAGACGAAATTCCGGTATCCCATATACTAATACCCCTCCCGGAATATGCAAAGCTTCAAAAACCGTAACTTCATGTCCTAATTTAGCTAAGTCGGCTGCACAAGTTAGACCGGAAGGACCGGAACCAATTACCGCTACTTTTTTACCTGTGGCTGGACGCCCAGTCGCTTGATTTAGTAGGTTGTCCATTTCCCAATCAGCGACAAATCTTTCTAAACGGCCAATGGCCACCGGTTCATTTTTCTTACCTACGATACAATACTTCTCACATTGACTTTCTTGCGGACATACTCTTCCACATATAGCCGGAAGACTATTTTTTTCTTTAATTTTCAAGGCGGCATTTTTATAATCACGGTCTAGGACTAATTTTATAAATTCGGGGATAGGCACTCCTACCGGACATCCCTCTATACAAAGAGGTTTTTTACACTGTAAGCATCTCTGGGCTTCCATTAAAGCAGTTTCTTCACTATATCCTAAAGCTACTTCGGCAAAACAGCCGGCTCTTTCCAAAGCATCCAGCACCGGCATACTATATTTTTGTTTAACTAGTTCTTTTTTTGGCATTGGTGGTCTCCCCCTTCATCATGGCAACTGCATTTATGGTTAGAGTGGAGCTGGAACTCCTTCCCGGTCTCCTCGGCCATCTTTTCCTGTTTTTTAAACATCATAGCCCTTTGCTTGGCGTTTTCCCAATCTACTAAATGCCCATCAAATTCCGGTCCATCCACACAAGCAAACTTCTTTTCGTTGCCCACCTCAACCCGGCAAGCTCCACACATACCAGTTCCGTCTAACATGATGGGATTAAGGCTGA
>JAEWZB010000051.1 GCA_023395515.1 Bacillota bacterium | reverse complement strand
GCCAGTAAGGGATGGGGGGTAATTTGATCCTGAGAACTAGTCAGCAAAACTACTTCCACCAGTTCTTCCTCCAAGGCGGTTTTTAATAGGTGACTAACTGTACCGCCATCTTGTTGTCCCTCCAGGTTCTCTTGGGCTTTGACCTTGTAAACCTTTAAAAAAGGGCCTACTTCTGCATTATTAGGTGTATCAGGCAGGTAATGTGCACTTAATTCCTGCCAATCGGTAAAAGTCCGGGGACATAGAGAATAGCACCGTCCCTGGGCAACATTGCAATCAAACCTTAATACCAAATGATCTTCCAGGTTTTTCAGATATGGACACCAGTCTAAACATGCTCCACACAAGGCGCACATAGAGCTATTCAGAACTTCATGTTTAAGCTCCATTCCACCAGGCATCTAAATTCCTCCTAACTTAACTAAATTACAAAAATTCAAACATTAACTAGCGTATTTTCACCTCCCGTTGTTCGGTTGTATAGAACTATGTTCAGTAATTTTAGTACAATTTCGCGGTTAAGAAGTTAAGCAAAATTGATTGAACTAATGATATGAGAATAATATTTAAAACATTACAAGAAAGGCCAATGATAAAATTATTAAAATGAGAGTTGGTATGATGTCTGCTCGATAATTAATATGCTATGCTTGTCTGAATAATACGAAAATTATTGCTAATTGGTATTTTCGCTATAGTTTTTTAATTCTCCTGCATTTTTTACATTTTTCTTAAGATTTCTATAACCTATAATCATAAAAAAAGAGGTGAAAACCTATGTTCTCACCACTTTATTGTAAAAGGTCTGTTTTTAAATATTTAGCTTATCTAGCTCAAACCTTAATCTATCACGAAAATCCGGGTGCGCAATATTAATCAGACTTTCTGCTCTTTGCTTAAAGTTACGTCCCTTGATTTCTGCTACTCCATATTCAGTTACTATATACTGGATTTCAGCTCTTTGTCCGGTTACGGTTGCTCCGTGAGGCAGCATGGGAATTATACGTGATTTAACTTCTCCTTTAGAATTATTATAAGTCGAGGTTAAAGTAATAAATGACTTACCGCCTTTGGAATACCAAGCGCCTTGCATAAAATCAATAAATCCGCCGGTACCGCTATAATGAACATTTCCTAGTGATTCTGCATTAACCTGGCCGGTCATATCTACTTCTAAAGCCGAATTTATTGATATGACATTATCATTTTGGGCAATAACAAAAGGATTGTTAACCCAAGTACAACCAAACATTTCTACTAAGGGATTATCATCTATAAAATCATACAGTTTACGGGTTCCCACCGCAAAAGTTCCTACCATCTTACCCTTTTTAAGATTCTTTTTACTATTATTAATTACCCCGGCTTCATATAGCTCTACCATAGCATCGCAAAGCATTTCCGAATGTACCCCTAAGTCTTTTTTCTCTTTAAGCAATCTGGCTACGGCACTAGGTACTCCGCCGATTCCTAACTGAATAGTAGCACCATCCGGAACCATATCGGCCGTATATTGTCCGATTAGCTCTTCTTCCGGGGATGCGGGCATATCAGGCAGCTCTAATAACGGCTGGGTAAATTCTACAATTTTATCTATTTCACTAATATGGATATGATTATCACCCCAGGTACGAGGAGTATTTTCGGATACTTGCACAATAATATGCCTATGTTTTTCATAACGTATTATAGGATAAACAAAATCAGGATGACTCCCGCAACTGAAAAACCCATGTTTATCCATAGGAGATACAGTTAGCATTAATACCTCAGGTACCATATGATCCTTCTCTACAATCTCCGGCCCTTGGGCTAAACGTACGGGCAGATAAGTAGCCACTTTTTTCTTGATCGCTTCTCTAATAAAAATTCCGCTATATAAGCTGGTATATTTAAACTGCGGGTTAGCTTGTAAGAATTCCGCATTAAATATTTTAAGCGGAAAGATTTCTAAACCTCCGTAAATTTCCACTTCAGCCATATCACTACGTTCTGCCAAAGCCTCCAGAAGACTTACCGGAATACCATTACCTAATGGGAAAACTACTTTATCTCCCGATTTCACAAGACTCACTGCTTCCTCACTACTACAGACTTTTTGCTTATACATTTCCCTCCAATTCATAATTCCATTCCCCCCTTGTTAATTTTAAGCATCACTTATGTATATGTACGAATATTCTTAATATTCCTACACTATTAATGTAGCACTACGGTTATTCTTTTACAACCAAAATATTCCATATTGAATATTTCCAGACTATATATTAGCTAAAGCTCGATTTGTAGTATTAGCAGAAACAATTTATAATAGAAATATTTAATAGCAAGAATTACTTAGGGGGAGATTATAAATGGCAAAAGCTGATCCGTTTGATATTACTAATACCGTGATGGCAACCTTAGATATAGAAATTATCGAATATACACCGGAAAGAGTAGTAGCTACTATGCCGGTTACACCCAGAACTCATCAGCCTTTTGGCTTGCTGCATGGCGGGGTTTCGGTAGTCATAGCTGAGACTGTAGCTTCGGCCGGCAGTTATCAATTTATAAATAAAGAAACTCAACATGCGGTAGGATTAGAAATCAATGCTAATCATATTCGGGGTAAACGGGATGGTATAGTTACAGCTATTGGCACCCCTATCCATGTGGGCCGTCGAACCCTGGTATGGGATATTAAAATCTATGATGAAGAAGAAAAACTAGTTTGCGTGTCCCGTTGTACTATGGCCATAGTAAATAATCAGGAATAAGATAGGATTTCTTTTATTTCTTATAAGAAATAAGCCCCTCTTTATGTTTAAGAGAGCCGACTTAGTCAGGCTCTTTTTTTTTTGCGTTCTCAGACCAGGATAAAATTCCTAATGATAATTGTGCATTGACAGGAAGGTTCTTCCTGTGTATTATGTGATGTAGTACACGCTATACACGCAAAAGTGTAGGTGGGGAGGTGATTATCATCATCAGTATAGATTTAAAAAATCCTAAGCCTATTTTCGAACAAGTTAAAGATGGATTTAAAAATCTTATTATTTGTGGTGTTTTAGCCAGCAATGAGAAAATTCCATCAGTTCGTGAAATGGCCCAGAATCTGGCCATTAACCCTAATACTATTCAAAAAGCTTATCGGGAATTAGAAACGGAAGGCTACGTATATCAAGTAACCGGGAAAGGCACTTTCGTAGCAGCAGTAAGCCCCGGAGAAAACCGCGATAGAATTAATAAACTAATGGCTGAGTTTCGAGATATCGCCCGGGAACTTATTTATCTGGGGATTAATAAAGAACAAATTAAAACTTCTCTGGATCAGTTATGATTTTACATTTAAGGAGGTTACTTAGAGATGATAGAAGTACGAAGCCTTTATAAGTCCTTTGATGAGTTTCAGGCTTTACGTGATGTAAATATAAATGTACCCGAAGCATCTGTATACGGAATAGTAGGCCCTAATGGTTCAGGTAAAACTACCCTGATAAAACATATGGTAGGAATTCTGATTCCTGACCAGGGCAGTATTAAAATAAACGGGGAGGAAGTTTTCGATAATCCTGCCGTCAAAAAAAGGGTGGCCTATGTACCTGATGACATATACTTTTTTCCCCAAGCTAATATGAAAGATATGGTCAAGTTTTATAAAGGAGTCTATCCGGACTTTAATAGCGAGCGTTTAGACAAACTTATACCCCTTTTCCCTTTAGATCCTAAGATGCCCATTCGCCGTTTTTCCCGGGGCATGAAAAAACATGTGGCTTTTATGTTAGCTTTATGTACTATGCCTGATATATTGATTTTAGATGAGCCTATGGACGGTTTAGACCCGGTAGCCCGCCGTAAGGTGTGGAGCTTAATTTTTCAGGATGTGGCCGAACGCCAAGCTACGGTATTTGTTTCCTCCCATAATCTAAGGGAATTAGAAGACGTATGTGACCATGTAGGAATAATGCATAAGGGAGAAGTAGTCTTAGAACGCAGTCTGGATGAGATGCAAAACAATATTTTCAAACTACAAATGGCTTTTAATACTGAGCCTCCTGATTTTACAGGACTAAACATATTAGCCGAAAACCAGACCGGCAGTGTTATTCAGTTGATAGTCCGGGGAGAAAAGGAAGCCATTCTCAGCCAGGCTAATCAGCTTAATCCCTTAATGGTGGATGTCTTGCCATTATCTTTAGAAGAAATATTTATCCATGAGTTAGGAGGAATGGATTATGCCATCGACACCACAATTATTTAGTAAAGCCTTGTTTAACCAAAACCTGCAAAGATTTTGGCCGATATTAGCAGCCTATTTATTTTTTGTTTTGATAGCAAGCTTTGGTTTTATAGTAAATTATAATTACCAAGAAGTAATTACTTCCGAGATGTTCAATAATAATCTTTTTAGTTTATCGCAGCTCTTAGCTTTAGTAGTCGGATTTTTTAGTATTGCTATAGCGGCAGCCGTTTATTCTTATATACATAATTCTACCGCCACTGCTATGGTCAATACTTTGCCTTATAAGCGCAAGACGGTATTTGTGAGTAATTATGTATCAGGTTTATTCATGCTCCTAACCCCTTTATTGGTATTTTTCCTGGTCTTAATCGGCATGGGCCTAAATTATAATTGCCTGGACATCCTGGTATTATCTAAGTGGCTGTTTATTTTTACTTCCTTATCAATATTATTGTATTCCTTAGCGGTAAGCATCGGGATGTTAACCGGCCATATCATAGCTCATATCGCCTTTTTCGGAATAGCTAATGTCCTGTTTATCGGTCTGGAACTTTTGATAAATGCGTTTTTGACCCATTTTCTCTATGGCTTTGTCTCTACGACTTCCCGGGGTGCAGGATTAATGGAAAAAGCTACTCCCATTTTGCATACGGCCTCCCTTAATTATAATTCAGAGATAATAGGAGGTAATATGCTGGTATGGATAATATACCTTCTCGTAGGAGTACTGTTAAGCTGGTCAGCTTTAAAGCTATATCAAAAACGCAAAATGGAAAATACCGGTGATGTTATGGCTATCCGGGCCTTAAACCCCCTTTTCAAATATGGTGTTACCTTTTGCAGCAGTTTAGCTTTGGGCTTGGTTTTAATCGAAATATTTAATATTCAGGAAAGCTTTTTATGGTCGGTACTACTGCTTCTACTGGCGGGTATGATAGGATATTTTATAGCGGAAATGCTGCTTAAAAAATCCTATCGGGTTTTCGGCTCCTATAAAGGGTTTGTAGTTTATGTTCTAATATTAATCGTGGTTTCTGCTTCAATTTATAATGATTGGTACGGCTATGCAGCCCGCCTGCCTGAGGTTAATAAAGTGGAAGCTGTGGCTTTTTCCGATAATGGGCTTAGTTATTATGCCCTGAGAAACTTAACCGCAGATCAAAGCCGGATATATATGGATGAAATCCCCAATCTGCCCACTTCATTAGCTTTAACTTATGGAGCGCCTATAGAAAAGGTAGAAAATAATGCGGGTGGTTATAGTTATATTTATGGAAATGCCGAGAATTTAACTAAAGAGGAAACCCGGCTTTTATGGTCGGTAATCCCGGGTATATATACGGAAGATAAAAGTATAGCCGATATTTATAAACTGCATACTTATTTATCCGCCAATATAAAAGAAGTCAGAAATAATTACCGCAGCCGCAATAACTCGGATTGGTACCGTCAGGAAGGACATCAGCATTCCTATTATTTCATTAGTATTATTTATAGATTAGATAATGGTAAGACTAAGACTTACAATTTCCCCGTACTTATACCTAAACAAGTAACTGGTGAATCAGATAAAGAACTTTTAAATAAACTGGCATCTATAGCAGGTTCTTCGGAAAGACGCTCCCAAAAAATAGGCACCGTTGATTTAAATCTAGCTAATATTCGTCACATAACTATTCAAGAACACATTATACGTTACGCAGAAAAATTTCCGGCCCAATATGGCCCTGCTGCTCAGTCTATAAAAGAAAGCGGAGAAATTAAAATTGCTCCCGAAGATTATGCCGGTTTCCTTAATGCTCTTAAAGCAGACTACTTATCTATGAGTGATGAAGAAATGCTGAAGCTTAACCGTAATAATTGGGGCTATATGAACTTCTCTATAGAAAACCTGGATTTACCCATTAATAATAAGTATCGGGACCGCAGCTCTAGCCTGGATATAGATTACTATCATAAAAACACTTTAAACTTTTTATATGATAAAGGCTATCTTAGTGAAGAAATCTATAATTTCATTCAAGAATATTATAAATTAGTCGAGGCTCCGGAAAATACTTCCCGCAAAATTAGTCTGGCGGCCCGGTAAATAATTAAGCACATAAAGTAACAATTTTAAAAAGATTGGCTGGAAGGTTAATTATCTAGCCAATCTTTTTTCTTTATCTATTTTATCCTTATATTAGTTTGTAGTATTTAAAAGAAAATTCTATAATAGGTGAGATAGTTTATAAGTATAATAAATTTATCGTAAAATAAATTAAGGAGGATGCCATGTTTAGACAATTTGCCAATGATGCTACACGAAGAAGAATCATTTCCAGGTTTGCAGTTATCGCAGTAGTATTAGTAGTATTTTATCTGACTATTTATGGGGGAATTACCTTAACTACTGAAATCCCGGAACAATTTGCTAAGTACAGCAGCAGTTATACAGAAAAGAATAAAAGAATGGTATTCTTAACCGATGATAATACCCCGGTTTATCCCATTACCCATGATGACAAAGCCCTCTATATCCTTAATGGAGGGGAAGATGATTTCAAAAGTTATCGTATTGACCCGAAAAATAAAGAGATTATTATTGAAAAGAATTTAGTAAAATTCCATCTTAAGACTAGGGCCCATTACCAGCTTATTACTATCGCTAATAAAAATTATAAGCATATTGTGGATAATAACAAAGTAACAATTCGGATGATATATACCTACCAAGATAACCAAACTACTCTACTGGAATATGACCTCCAGAAAAAAACTGCGGTGGAAATTTCCAGCACCTATGTAAGTCCCTAAAAAATGGGGTTAAAGTTCTCTCCATATAAACTTAAGGATTTGATAATTTTAAAAATAGAATTATCTGGCCGGGATTTTGTTTGGTGTCTAACTTGACACAAATTCCGATATTATAAATAATGTAAGGAATACCTCATTTGTCTATATGGAGGTGAAAAAATGAGACAATGTATGGACGCTGATAATTTACACCGTAGACTGAGAAAAATTGTAGGGCAAGTGCAAGCAATTGACCGAATGGTCGATGAGGATGTTCCTTGTGAAGATATTCTTTCCCAAATAAATGCTGCCAAATCAGCCTTACATAAAGTCGGTCAAGTGGTTTTAGAAGGTCATATCCAACATTGTGTAAGAGACGGCATTGAACATGGAGATGCCGAAAAGACCATTGAAAACTTTACCAAAGCTGTAGAACGTTTTGCTAATATGACATAATCCAACCATAATTAAACGGTCACACATTAGTGGTCGTTTTTTTTTACCTCTTGACAAACCTATAGGGGTATATGTATATTTCGTTTATACCCCTATAGGTAACGAAAGGATGTCATCATATGGAAAAGTTAGAAAATCTGTTGGAATGGGGAGGAGCCAAGAGAGATATTAGCTTTCTAATCATTTCTGGGTTGGCATTGCTTATTAGTATTTTTAAGCCCTTTCATCTTCCTTTTGATGCAGCTTGGATTGCTATTATATTATGTGGTATTCCCATTATTTTATCAGCGGTTATTGCTCTAATTACTGCTTTTGATATAAAAGTAGATGTTTTAGTTGCTATCGCTTTAATTGCTGCGGTTATTATCGGCGAAGATTTTGCAGCAGGTGAGGTTGCTTTTATTATGCAATTAGGGGCTTTATTAGAGAATCTAACTGTGGCTAAAGCCCGGGCCGGTATAGAAAAATTAGTACATTTAACTCCTCAAACTGCTCGCAGATTGATTAATGGAACTGAAGAAATTATTCCGGCTGCCCAAGTTAATATTGGTGACATTATACGCGTTCTCCCCGGTGAAACAATACCCGTCGATGGAGAAATAATAGCAGGTGCAACCTCTATTAATCAGGCGGTTATGACGGGAGAGCCTCTTCCGGTGGATAAATCTATTGGTGACACTGTATCCAGCGGAACCGTTAATCAATTTGGCTCATTTGACTTTAAGGCCACCAAAGTCGGTGAGGATAGTTCCATCCAGCGCATGATACGCTTGGTTCAATCCGCAGACGCCGGGAAGGCTAAAATCGTCGGTATGGCTGATAGATGGGCAACATGGATTGTTATAATTGCTTTAAGTACCGCACTTTTAACCTGGCTAATTACCGGACAAATTATTCGCGCAGTTACAATTTTAGTGGTATTTTGTCCTTGTGCACTAGTGCTTGCTACACCGACAGCTATTATGGCCGCTATCGGTAATGCAACTAGACACGGCTTTCTCGTTCGTGAGGGAGATGCCTTGGAACGATTAGCAACCGTTACCAATATTACCTTTGATAAAACCGGAACTTTAACTTACGGAGAACCCCGAGTAAGTGCCATACATAGTTTTTCTGCTGATTTTTCGGAAAACCAATTATTTCTCTATGCGGCCAGTGTTGAAGCCCGTTCGGAACATCCCTTGGGCAAAGCAATTGTTCGTAGCTACCGCGACCTAGACCAGCCAGAACTGTTAGAGGCAAGTCAGTTTCAAATGCTGCCGGGACGAGGGGTTGTAGCTAATATTAACTCCCAAACGGTATTAGCCGGAAATATTAAAATGTTATCAGAATGGCAGATCCCATTAGAAACCCATGATTTATCTATTACTAATCAATATATAGAAAAAGGCTGTACTATTATTTACTTATCAGTAGCAGGAGAGCTGGTTGGTTTCTTGGCTTTATCAGATACTTTACGCCCAGATGCCAATGTTATGATACTTGAAATTAAAAAAACCGGAGTAGTTCCTATATTATTAACAGGTGACCATGAAAAGGCAGCTAACCACATTGCCCTGCAGCTAAATATTAATGAAGTTCACGCTAATTGTTTGCCAGAAGATAAATTGATGTGGATTGACAAATATCAACAGGCCCATAAAAAGGTGGGTATGATTGGTGACGGTATCAATGACGCTCCGGCCTTAAAAAAAGCTTTTGTAGGAATTGCCATGGGTGGGGTCGGTAGTGATATCGCCATAGACGCTGCAGATATTGTATTGGTAAACGACGATATTAAAGAAATACCTCATTTAATTTACCTGGCTAAAAAAATGATGCTAGTAATTAAAGGTAATTTAACCTTTTCTATGCTGCTTAACTTTATAGCAATTATTCTGGCTATAACCGGCGTATTAAATCCCGTTATGGGAGCGCTAGTACATAATGCCGGTTCGGTTCTGGTAATCATAAATTCATCTTTATTACTAAAATGGAGGAAAAACAATTATCTTCGTTTTAGAATTGTTGATAGGAGTAGTAAGTCTAGCCATAATATGATTTCATCTTAATAATAACTCTTAACGATAGAGTAAGCCTTCCCTGATGAAATATCCCTTGAACTTTAATCTAGGCCAGCGTACCAAATAGGAATCCGGGGTTAGACCTCAGATTCCTATTTTGAGGTTTAGCCGGTGGATTTTAGAGCTATGGCCTATCCCCTCATCCTCTGACAGATTTATAGAGTAGCTAGTATTTGAATTTCCTAATATGGTTCTGCATATCTTCTGCTAGGTTAGTAAGCGCCCGGGCTGTACTTGCTATTTCCAGAACTGAGGCCGTTTGTTCTTCTACAGATGCTGCGGCTTCTTCTGTTCCTGCCGCATTTTCTTGGGCTATAGCAGATAAACTTTGAACTATCTCTATTATTTTGTTTTTCTTTAGGTCTAAGGCTTTTTCAGAATCATTAAGTTTTTCTATAACTTCTTTAGTTTTTTCTATAGCTTGGGCAATACCTTCAAACTTACCTTTAGTTTCCGTTACGCTAGCCGTTTGCTCATCTACAATTGCTTTGACATCATTCATTGTATTTACAGCTCTATTCGTTTTAAATGTAAGCTCGTTAACAATAGCTTCGATTTCCAAGACTGAATGGTTGGATTGTTCAGCTAGTTTTCTTACCTCTTCTGCTACTACCGCAAATCCCTGGCCATGCTCCCCGGCTCGGGCTGCTTCAATTGCTGCATTAAGAGCCAGTAAATTAGTTTGATCGGCAATACTTTTAATTACACCACTTGCCGTTTTAATGCCTTCAGTACTATTATTAGTATCTTGGATAATAATAGATATTTGAGATATGGCTGCATTGCTTTCCGTAGTTTTATTTAGAAGAATTTCCAAAGCATTAAAACCTTCGTCTTTTAACCCACTTACCGCATTAGTTCTATCATGCAGCTCTTGCATGTGTTCATAATTATTGTCAATAAGAGTGCTCATTTCATTGATATTTAATGCCCCTTGTTCTGTATCTTTAGCTTGATCACTTGAGCCTCTGGCCATTTCTTCTATAGTTTTCGCCATTTCCTCGGCTGCCGTAGCAGCTTGATTACTAATGGCAGTCATTTCTTGAGAAGCTGCTGCTACTTGATTAGATTTAGTATCTATTTCTTTTAGAATTTGCACAAAATTATTCTGCATATTAGTAAGGGCGTGGGCCATAATTCCTATCTCATCTTTATTCCGTAAATATTTAGTTATCCTAGTATCCTCTTCCGGGCTTAAATCGTAATTGCCCAGCCGTTTTAAAGTTCTTGATAAAATAGTTATGGGAGTTGTTATATGACGCCCAATAAAGTAAGCCATAACTAAACCTAAGAGGATGAAAAAGAAAGTTAAAAACATTATTTGAGTTTTTAGAACATCTAAGCCTGCCATCACTTCAGACCGGGGCGCAGTTATAGCTACACTCCAGTCCGTACCTTCAATGGGGGAATAACCCACATATATATCTTGGCCTTGGAAAAGATAACTTTCAAAACCTTTTTCACCGTTTATCATTCTGGCATTTATTTGGGCTAAACCTTCCCAGGTTTTATCTTCTTGAGCCATTGCAATTATATTTTTCTGTTCTAAAACAAAATTCTCATCAGGATGAGCAATTATAGTACCTTCTCCATTAATTATATGAGCAGTAACATTATCACCAAAATGCACCGCATTGGTAATCGAATTTAAAGCTCTGCCATCTAGTGTAACCATTAGTACTCCATGAACCTTATTGTTTTCGTCTTTTATGGGAACACCTGTAACTATAATCAAAGAACCATCCCTGCTGACTATAGGTTCGCTAATCTTGGAGATTCCCTGTATCGGTAAAGTAAAATACTCTCTATTATTTATATCAACTTCAGCACCGCCGCTTCTATGTAAGATACCATCAGGTGCAGCTACTCCGATGTCTATGTATTTTTTCCTTTCTAATTCATCAATTAATGCGGGAAGTTGAATCTCCCAATCCATGCTCCTAATATCAGGTCTATTAGCTATAGTTTCAACTGTGCTTATTTGTAAATTATTAGACATGGTAATCGTTTGAGCTACTTGGTCTGCAAGCTCAATAAAGCTATCTTTAGTATTATTTTCTAATGCATTAGCAGCACTCTTATAAGCAATTAAACCTAAGCCTCCGGCTACAACTAAGAGAGTTATGGTAAAATATACCGCTAACTGGTTTCCGATATTTCTCATTCATTCAACACCCTCTCTATGCTAATCAATTCCAGGTTTTTCATCACCCTCTGAACTTACTGACTATAAAAACAAAATACAGCAAAATATTTGACAATTCGCGCAATAAGTGCCTATATTATTAAATAATCGTTTAATTTAAACTTTTAATATGAGGAGATGCAATTGTGAAAGAATCAGATACTAAAATAAAAATACTAGAAGCTGCCCGGAGTTTATTTGCCCAACAAGGATTTAACGGAACATCAGTCAAACAGATTTGTACCCAGGCAGGGGTTAACATATCACTGATTTCTTATTATTTTGGCGGGAAAGAGCAAGTATTAACCGAATTACTTAATACTTCTCTTTTTAATATAGATATATTTAAAAATAATGAATTAGCTGATGACCCGGTTTTAGGAATCAGGGAAATAGTAGCGGGAATAATTAATTTTCGGATTAATAACCCGGAAATTATGACTATTTTACATAGGGAAATTTTGAACCAAACCCCGCGCAATAATCAGATTGAATCTTTTATTTATCCGGTATGGACCAGATTGCGTAAATATTTGGAAACCGGTTTGGAAACTGGTTTATTTGAATTCCCTTCAGTAGACCATGCTTTTCAGTTGCTGGTATCAGTGATAATTTTCCCCCGCATAAATCCGCAGTTTCTTAAACCTCTTTTATCTGCGGATGAATATCCGGCTGAGGGAATGATAAATAATACTATGCAATTTATTCTTAGAGGTTTAGGTTATAAATTGGCTTAAACAGACCTGTTCTTAGCAGAATACATCTTATTAATTTTAAGCACTGTCAAATTTCCAACGTTTAAATGGATTTATGTTTTGGGGATTTTTGCTCTTCAGCCTGCAAACATAACAGCTATGCTCTTGATTATCCGGGTAGAAAAAGGTTTTTTCACCACAGCTATTACAATTATCAGCTTTAGCTGCAGCTAATAAAATTTCGCCTTTTTTCTTAATCAGATCTTCAATTTGCATAGCTTTACCCCAGTTTACTTCACCCATCACGCACGCATTCTGACAAAGCCCGCAACCATTGCATTTTAAGGGCCAATAATGCAAACTTTTGCTATCATCGGATTCTTTAATTTCTAAAGCATCACCAGGACATAACTTAGAACATATCCCGCAAAATTGACATTTATCAACCTGCACATAACGATAAGGCAGTTCGGTTATTTCATATGCTATATTTTTCTGATTAAAAACTTGTAAAGCCATTAATAATTTCAGTCTTTTCTCCGGCTGGGCTTTTAATTTGCCATTATTTTGATTACTGTTATCAGCAAACAACTGGTTGTAGTCAGATATAGTTTCATTAATTACCTCCACCGAAGCCTTTTTCCCCCGCCGCAGCATAGTACCTAAAAATTCCCGGCGGTTCATTACCGGTGCTTCATTTTGAACAGCTAAATCCGGCAGCCCTTCCCGATTTTCAATCCAGTTAATTCGGGCCTTAAAATCTCCGATGGCTTGTATTTTATCTATTAGATTTTGGCACTTAAACTCATAACACTGACTGCATTTTTCCGGTTCCAGATATATATTAAGCTGTCCTTGTTCTGCTAAGATATAAAGCAAAAGTTCCGGGTATAGTTGGTTTAAACAAGACATATTAACTATAAGGCCATTATAAGAATCTTTTATTCCATTCAATAAAACATCACAAGTCAATAAAGCCGGTTTATTAGTTTGGCACTTTTTCACCAGGCTATCCTCATCTAATTTAAAAACATGACTGGGGCAAATAGCCACACATTGGCCACAGCGGTTGCAATCTTCCGCTTGCCAGGTATTATCACGCCATACCAAACCTTGGGTAGGACAATTATCAACACATAGGCTGCAGCTAAACTTATTTGAATATGTATGCCCGCATAATGAGCTTCTTATTACAATATCATTCGGTTCATTCAGCAAAGACATAACACTTTTCAGCATATTTATCTCCTTATTCTGATACCTAAGATTTCACCGTAATAGTTATAGACTCAGTGGGACAATCCTGATAGCACTCCAGGCATAAAGTACAATCCGCATAATCATCTTTTTGGTATAAAGGCATATTTAAATTTTCGCCACAAGCATTATGGCATTTTGAGCAATTATGTCCCTGACTTTGTAAACAGGTGGTCTGATTAATGCTAGGCCTTACCGCCAGCTTAGATTTAATTCCTAACTGTCCCATAATTTTAAACATAGCACCTAAAGGACAAAATGAAGTACACCATGAACGCAGAACAAATACCTCCAAGATCAGTATTAAGGGGAAAATTATTAGCTCCCAGCCTGGCTGGTATAAGGTGGAAAGGCGAAATACGGCATATCCGAAACCAAAAAACAGCCCTACCGGACAAACCAAGCAAAATACCGGAAATTTTACTATAAATGAGGCTAATAAAACTACACCCAAAATAATATAAGTTGTATAAGAGCTGCCTCCCGGTTCTGATGTGCTGCAAGATGAGCATTGTCCACTGCACTGCTTAGCTTCCAGATTATTTTTTTCTCCCTTAAAAACTCCTCTTAATAAGGCGGTAGGACATATCCAAGCACAAAATACCTTGCCTAAAAATATAACTCCTATAGTTACCAAGGTTACCGGCCACAAAAGATCCACTGGCACACTCCGGCCAGCCAAGGTAATTTGCATAAATCCCAGGGGGCAATATGAGCATAAACTGCCCCAATCCAGCTTCCCCTGTACCCCCACTGTAACCAGGGCTACTATGCCCATGGCAAACAATAAGCGTATTCTATTCATTTTTAAATTTATTTTTCTCATACCTTCGTCTCCTAAGCCACATATCTAGCATATTAAATAAAATCATACCGGCTTTACTACAATAGCCTTACCACTTTTTTGGAGGTCATAGCCTCTTATGGAACTACTGGGGCATATGTTTTCACATAAACCACAACCATTACATTTAACTTCATCTACTACCGGGCGTTGTTTGGCATCTAAACTAATGGCCTCATAAGGGCAGACTTCAAAACATTCGATACAGCCGCTCCAGTCCCAGGCTACGCAAAGTTGGGGGTCAATTTTAGCTATACCTATTTTTACGGCCTCCGGCTCTACAGGCAATAAGGCTCCCGTGGGGCAAACTTCAACACAATCCATACACAGGTCACAATAGCCTTGCGCAAATTTTAAAGTAGGAGTCCCCAGTGCTTTACGGCCTTCGCTCCAGGAGATAGGGACTATTACTTGGGTATGGCAAACAGCTAAGCACTTCTGACATTTGATACATTTAGCTAAAAAATCCTTTTCATTTAACATTCCGGGCGGACGTATAAATACGCGTTCATTTTCGAAAAAATTTAGACTGCCACCCATACCTAAGATTAAAGCTGAGGCCCCCACGGTCTTAATTAAATCCCGGCGGGTTATCTTTGCATCCATACATATCAATTCCTTTTAATTAGTAACACTTAGTGAACAAGTTAATTCATATGCAATTCTTCGGCTAACTCTAGCCCCATTTGTAAATATCCCAGGGTAATTTTAGCCAGGGCTTTGTAAAATAAAGTACCGGCTACTTTGTCAATATCAATACAAAAGCGGGGAACCCAATTCATAATATGATTTTGCAGGAAATCTATTTTTTTACTTAAATAAAGGCTTAACATAGCATCATCATCATTTTGCAGGGCTTCCTCCAGCTTATAACATAAGTGTTCCAGGTAAACTAACTCAAAAGCTATATGGTCTTCTGGTTCTCTGAATGATGCGTCTTTAACCATATTTTCCTTGCGGTATAGCTCCACTACCTCATCTCTAGCCTCTTGCATGATTACCCCATCATGGCTGGTATAAACTGATTCATAAGGAAAAGCGCCTTGACCGGCAGTGGGTCCAAAGCCTAAAAAAGTGCGGGCATAATCCACGGCTAAATCAGTAATAGGATCATCTCCGTGATTTTTTAAATAAGTATCCATCATCAGATAACCTTCAGTAAGCTTGGGAATGTCAGGTACTGCTGCAAAATCCGATTTTTTCAGTTGTTCCCATAATTGTTCATCAACTTCTACCCGGTATAATCTAGCTATAAATGCATACATCTGAGCACTGTTATTAAAAATTTCTTGTAATATAACCCGATCACCATTATCCATTATATCTCTCCTTAATTTAGCTAAACTTATTCCAGACCTTACCAATCTTCTATAAGGAAATAAGTTAAGGGCTTTTTAAGGCCCTTAACTTTTCCCGGGAAATTAACCTACAATAAACCGATGTACACTAGTACCTAATAGATAAACTATGGCTCTCATACCTACCGAACCGACTAATACACACATTAAACCCGTAACCGGCACAGTTAAAAGTGAATTGCCTGATTGTCCTTGCATTTTGCGGAAGGTTACAAGCATAGGGGTTATTAAACCTACTAAAACTACGGCGCCCCAGAATAATATAGTTAAATCTCCGGCCAACAGGCGCAGGGGAGAGCGGGTAGGATCAGGAAATGGAGCTGCAAACAGATAAATTACATAGCTAATCACCATAACTGCAAAAGCCACTAAACCATAAAAGGCCGCTTTATTAACTTGTTGAATTACTTCGCCATTTTCTCCTTTTTGCACCAGCCAAATATACATGGCAAATACCCCTAAAGGAGCAGCCATAGCTACATATAAAACCGGAAGTATAAAAGTACTCCAAGCCGGTCTGGCTCCTAACACATAGAGGTTTCCAGTGGAGAATACCAAGAGCACAGCCGCCACCAGGCCTAGTATGGCTACATTTTTACGAGCCTTGGCCGAAGCACCCTGCCACAGCAATAACACTATATATAATGCTATAAGTCCGCCCGCTACAGCACTTAAAATAAATTCCTGTGCTATCCCTGACTTAATATTGCCCAGTATATGAAAGACACGTTCTGGATGGCCTAAATGCAGGGCACTAATTGTTCCGCCTATACCTAAACAAATTATGCTGGTAATAGCACCAGGCAAACGGATACTTTCCAGTTTCCCCAGCCATTCCGTTACTGCTACAAAAGCAAAACAACCCATTCCCAGTCCGACTAGCAGACTAAAAAATAATAATTCCCATTGTACCGCCATACTAACCCCTCCATTCCATATGTGTTAATACATAGGCGGAGCTGGGTTTATTACCTACATCACTTAAACGATGTACGTTTGCACCAGCTTCCTTTACTGCCTTAGAAATAGCTGAATTAGGATCATCCAAATCGCCTACGATTCTGGCTTGACCCGGACATATAGGTACACAGGCCGGCTGTTCTTTATTATTGATCTTATGCACGCAAAGAGTACATTTTTCAATAACACCCTTTTCCTTACCATAGCTGCGTACCCCATATGGACATGCCATTATGCAGTATTGACAGCCGATACATTTATCATGGTCAACTAGTACAATACCATCTTCCCTCTTATAAGAAGCCCCGGTGGGACAGACTGATACACATTCAGGATTTTCACAATGCTGACAATTAGCCGGCATATAATATTCCTCCAGGTTAGGATACTCGCCAAAGGGGCCTACGGTTAAAACCTTGTTCCAGAAGATGCCCAAATCCACATTGTTTTCCTGCTTGCATACTACCGCACATGAGTGACAGCCTATACACTTATCTAAGTTAATTAACATAGCATATTGTGCCATTATTGCTCCCCTCCCTCAGGTAAAAATGCTTTAAGTTGCTCGGGAGTAGTATAGATTCCTTTAGGAGGACCATCGGTAGCCAAGTATATTTTGCATAAACCTCCATAGTTATCAGTTCCGACGGCCGGGTCATACGGACCGCTATTATCAATTAAAACATTACAGTTACATTCAAAAGAGCCGAATAAATCATCATCCACTTTTTTCTCCGGGAACCACCAATCATGTTCACAGTGTATTACTTTAGGATCTATTCCATTGGTAACCCGGGTTTTCATTTTACATTTACCATGGTAGGTTTCAATATAAATCCAGTCACCATCTTTAATTCCATTTTCCTTAGCAGTTATAGGATTCATTTCTACCATAGGATAAGTGTGAATCTCGCGCAGCCAAGGAGATTGACGATATTCAGTATGGAAATAAACGTGGGATCTACCCCCGGTAATAAGCACATACGGATATTCCGGCAGCAAGTCAGGGCGGCTGTAAGGACTGATCGGTTGTTCCTTATATTCCGGCAGCGGTCCCCAACCGTCAGTTAACAAATCTTCCGAGTACAGATTGAATTTTCCATTAGGAGTTTCAAAGCCCAGTCTCTTATCCCGTCTTAATCCGCCCGTTTCATACCTTCTATAACTAGGCGGTCTGACAATAGAAACCTTTTTACGGAAGGACTCAAAGTCCAACCCGGCCGGTCTAAGTATGAAATCGAAGAATTGGTATTTATCCTTCCAGCCCATGTCTATACCCATACGTTTAGCTAAGTCGAAAATAATATCAATATCATCACGACACTCACCTACCGGTTCATGGAAAGGCTGTCTGATTAAATAAGTATGGCTGGCCGGCCATCCATGTCCGGAGTGGGGCCATTCCACACGGTCAACTTCATTCGGATGGGCCGCCGGAAGAATATAGTCGGCTAAGGCTCCGGTAGGAGTCATAAACAAGTCTACATTGACAATGAAATCCAGCTTTTTAAAGCCTTCATAAACTTTCTTGCTGTCCTCTACCCCCACAATAGGTTCAGAGGTTTGTCCCCAATAAGCACGGGGTTGGAAAGGCTTACCCGTTAACATAGCATTAGTGGTTACCGCCCCAAATCCGCCTATCTCCCCATATATCTTAGCTTGACCGGGACAAATACTGTATTTATCAAGATTGGCTAAAGTATGCTGACGTAACTCCCCTTTAGGAGGAATAATATCGAACATGAAAGAATCCATCCCGCTGGCCGGTTCTCTGGCTATGTTCTGACCACCCTCCACATCGAAGTTACCGGCTAAAGCCATCATAATAGTAAAGGCATGAGATATTCCACTGGTGTTAATACTGAACTCAACTTTTTGTCCCCGGGCAAAACAAGCCCCTGGACTATTGTCCAGATATAAATTAACTGCTTCTTTAAGTCTTTCCACCGGTACCCAGCTTACTTCCGCAGCCTTTTCATAAGTCCATTCCTTAATGCTTTCCGCAAAAATTGTAAAGCTGGTTTTATACTTTTTATCATTGATAGTATACTCACCAGTTATAGCCGGCTCAATTTCGGATGCTTCCCAATCCAGGGCCTGACCATTCCAGAATTTGTAGCTGTCGGTTGTAGTATCCCAGACTACAAAGCGGTCTTTACTGCCTTCCGGCTTAATATCACTTTCCCGTAACAAGAAACCATTATCATTTACTAAGAAAGGTCCGTTAGTCCATTTTTTGACGAAATTCTTATCGTAGCGGTCTTCGGTAATCATGGTATTAATAAAACATAAAACTAAGGCCATATCACTACCAGGACGAACCGGTAACCATACATCCGCTTTAGCCACAGTTGATGAATAACGTGGATCAACGGCAATAACCTTGGCTCCCCGTTCTTTAGCCCGTTTAATAGTTAACCAGTCATAATAACCACGGGAACGTTCCTGACGACACCACAAAATAATACACTTAGTGTTTTGTCCATCCCAACCGGTGTATTGACACTCATCACCGTATATGCGGCGTGATACCATATAAGAACCAACCCAGCATAAGTTTCCTACTCCGAAAGTAGCAGTGCTGCCCATTTCTAAGAACAGCTTATTAATAGCTTGGAAATTATACATATCCCGGCCAGTTCCATATTGATGCAGAATAGTATGTCCGCCATATTCCTTTTGTATCTCTAAGAAACGCTTACTGATATCATCCATAGCTTCATCCCAGGAAACCCGTTGCCATTTACCTTCCCCGCGTTCCCCTACCCGCTTCATAGGATATTTAATACGTAAGGGATTATACATTAGTTGGGGAATAGCAAAAGCCCGGCTGCATAAAGTACCCTCACTAAACATAATGTCAGGATTACCCTCTATTTTTACTACTCTTCCATCCTTAACATGGCCCAAAAGCCCACATCTTCCATAACATAAACGACAAGCACTGGGAATGATTTTAGTTTCAGATGCTGCATTATCGGTTCCAGCTTTGGTCGCTGCTAAGCCAACAAGACGTTCTCCTGAAGAAGCTAACGCTGCCGCTACGCCTGTAGCGGCAGTAAGCTTGACAAAATTACGCCTTGTTAAGGTAAGATTCGCCATTTATTTTCCTCCTTTATCAGATTAAATTACTGTGCAAATAATCAATAAAGCTTAATCATTCTGCCCGGCTATCACTCCATTTCTTTCCTGTTTTATGTACTGGCCTCAATTGTGAGAAAAAACTCCAGTGCTTTTTTTAAAGTAATAATTAGATCAATATAATTTATTTCTTTATTAAGCACTTGTTAATTAAACGGCCAATTTAATTAAATGTTTATTTAATTAGTACTTTAATTCACTATGTGTATTATGTCAATGGATGTAAAAATAAGTAGAAAAAAAGTGCAGCTCTAAGTAGCGTTAAGGTCGATTATTCTGGTAATAATCCTCTTCTTGTTATATTACTTTTTTTCATGTAATATATTATTTTTATTTAACATAAATATGAACGCAGTTTAGCATTAGGTTCTCCATCCAATATTCAAACGGAAATTGCGTAGAGAAAAGCCTAGTCAAACTATATAAGGTGGCATAATATTATAAGCAATAAGGGAAAATCAGTTGAGCTTGGTAATTTCCCAATATAAGATGAGTAAAGAGAATGGATTATGGCACTAAAATATAGTCAAACGGGGGATTAGCATGATAAACAAATCTGGCTTTAATCTAATTCTAGAAAATATAGATTTTCGCAAATTTGCCGATACTCTGTCGGTTATTATTTTTGCATATTCCGATGATAAATATATCTATGTCAATCCGGCCTTTGAAAGTGCTATCGGCTATAAGTTAGAGGAACTGCTGCAAATGAACTTCTGGGAAGTTTGTCATCCGGATTATATGGAACTAGTGCGAAATCGCGGGCAAGCCCGCTTGCGCCAAGAAAAAGTACCCTCGAATTATGAGATTAGAGCTTTACGCAAGGATGGCAGCGACTTGTGGGTAGATGTATTTTTTAGTGTAACTCAAGTTGCCGGGAAGACTATAAGTATAGTGGGAGCCTATGATATAACGGAAAGAAAACGCTTACAGGAAGCCTTAGTATTAAGTGAGGCTCAATACCGGGCCATAGTAGAAGATCAAACCGAATTGATTCTGCGTTGCCGCCCGGACGGGAACATTACCTTTGCCAATAATGCTGTCTGCCATCATCTTGCTACTAATCGTAGGTTTATAATTAATCAGCAACTGGAAAGCAGGTTGTTTGGATATCAATACGGCATGTTGACCGAGGTAAAAAATTACCTGCTGGCTGGTATGCCTTTCTATGTATTAGAACAAGAAGTTGAGAAATCTGGTGAAAAACATTGGTACGAATGGGTATTTCGGGGCATTGCTGATGAAAGCGGCGAATTAGTAGAATATCAGGCGGTAGGACGCAATATTAGTGAACGTAAAAAAGCCCAGCAAGTATTGCAAGAAGCCCGGGATAGACTGGAAATGAGCGTGCAGGAGCGTACTATGGAATTAAGCCGGAAAAACCTTGAACTGACTTTGCTTAACCGCAACCTGAACACCGTAATTATGAATATGTCAGACGGGGTTATCTTCATGCATAAATCCGGTGAATTTGAACTGCTTAATCCCCCTTTTAAAAAGTCATGGTCAGAGCATTATCAGGACTTTGAGGATAATTTTGCCTCCTGGAGCAGTACTCCGGGCAACAAGTATATGAAACGGCTTTTTGTATCCGGAAAAGCTTTTCAAGACGAAGAAATAATCATTCCTACTGCTAATACTTCCCTGCGTTTTCTGGCTTCGGGAATCCCCATTATTAACGAAGAAGGCCAGGTCAACACTGCTGTGCTCCTTATCCGCCCTCTTAAAGAAGTGCATCATCTAGTGACCCGTTTCAGCGGTTATACCGCCCGCTTTCATTTTAAAGATATTATTACCGGGGACCCCCATATGAACGAGATCATTAATGTGGCCAAAATGGCTTCCCGTAATGTAAGCAATGTATTAATTGAAGGAGAAAGCGGTACCGGCAAAGAGCTTTTTGCCCAAGCTATCCACAACGCCAGTCAACGTTCGGCCGGGGCTTTCGTTGCTGTTAACTGCGGTGCCATTCCCCGTGAATTAATTGGCAGCGAGTTATTTGGCTATAATGAAGGAGCCTTTACCGGGGCCAAAAAAGGAGGTAAGCCTGGTAAATTTGAACTGGCTGACGGTGGTACCCTGTTTCTGGATGAAATTGGAGATATGCCCCTGGAACTACAAGTAGCATTGCTTAGAGCCATTCAGGAAAAAAGCATCTGCCGCATTGGCAGCAATCAAATAATACCGGTTGATGTGCGTATCATCTGTGCCACCAACAAGAACCTTTTCGAGGAAATGCAAAAGGGCAATTTCCGTAAAGATTTATTTTACCGGTTAAATGTCATTGATTTGCACATCTTACCCTTGCGGGAACGACCCCAGGATATCCTTTTATTATTTCATCATTTTCTAAGCCAAATGAATCCAGAAAGAACTCAGCCCTTAGAAGCAGATCTGGAAAACTGTCTGTTATCCTATGATTGGCCCGGCAATGTACGGGAATTACAAAATGTAGTGGAAAAAATGGTGAACCTCAATCACTTTTCAGCCAGGTCCTTTAATCTTTCCCGGGCCCAGCTTCAATCCCCCCCCGATAAGCAAATTCCCAGTCATTTAAACATCCAACAGGCTAGGGCCCAATATAAGGACGAACAGCTGGAACAGGAGCGCAGCCTTATAATCAAGCTGCTGGCCATGCATGACGGCAATGCCAGTCAGGTAGCCAGAGAAATGGGAATCTCCCGCAGCACCCTTTACCGCAAAATGAAAAATCTGAGCTTTGAAAAAATTGACCGTTAATTAAGTGTTTCATATCGTCTCGCATAACGAGACATCACGGGACAAAACGGTACATATCTGACACATAATTTTATTCAACCCTGCCTCCCGAATGTTATTCTTTTCGCTTGTCAACTCACAAGTCAGCACCCTCATTAGATTTGGCATGTTTTTTGCTTTGTAATTTATATAGCTAAATATGTAATACAACATGGCTTACATACCGCAATCGGTTTTATCCCCTATTTGTTCTTAGCCTATCCCCCGGTAAGAAATAGTAAATAACATATACTATTATAAAAGGAGAGATGATTATGACCGAACGAAGATGGCAAAAATGGTATGACGAAGGAGTACCCGGCACCTGCTACTATCCGCTAACTACCATGAAGGATGAATTTATCAAATGGGTTAGGGCTAATCCAGACAAACCTTACATCTACTGTAATGACCTGGTTTACAGTTATAAAGAAACCAACCATATCGCCAAAAAACTAGCCAATGCTTTGCTAAACCTAGGCATTCAAAAAGGGGATCGGGTAGCATTGGTTCTGCCCAATATTCCGGAATTCGTCTTTTCCTCCCATGCTATAATGAAAACCGGGGCTATCATAGTACCAATCAATCCCCTCTATACCATTCCGGAAATGATTTACAACTTTAATGACAGTGGTGCAGAAACCGTAATAGCTTTTGGCCCGGTAGCACCCAAAGTCTTAGAAGTGATGCGTTCCGGTAAAACCCAACTAAAAACTATGATCGTATTCCAAGTACCTGGTAAAGAAGTAAACCTGGAACCTTCTTCTGATATTCTGGACTATGCCTCCATCATAGCAGCAGCCGGTGACCTGGAACCGGAAATCCACCTGGATAATAAGGATATTGTTATACTGATATATACGGGCGGAACTACCGGTGTTCCTAAAGGCTGTTGTTTGACTAATTCCAACTTTGTAGCTTTCTATACGGTTTTCATTGAGTGGGCCAAAGCTATGTTTCCGCCCCAGGAACTGCGGACTTTATGTACAGTTCCCCTCTACCATATTTACGGTTTTAATATGCAGATCAACGGTAATTTAGCTAGTGGCGGAACTATGATTCTAGTACCGGAGGTTACCCCGGATAATGTTTTAGACGCTATCGATAAATTCTTACCTACCTATTGGCCAGCCGTTCCCGCCTTAATCCAGATGCTTAATATGCATCCGCGTCTGCCCCAATCTAAGGCCAGCTCCATCCGCTTCCTGCTTTC
>JAEWZB010000014.1 GCA_023395515.1 Bacillota bacterium | reverse complement strand
CTTGCCTTTCAATTCATCTAAGCGGTCTTGGGCATTGTCTAAGGTTTCTAATACAGTTTTGGCATATTTATAGTAGCTTTTCCCATATTCGTTCAGCTTAATATTTCTGCCGATATTATCAAAAAGTGCTACCCCTAACTCCTCTTCCAGTTGTTTAATCTTTTTGGATAAGTAAGGCTGGGATACCATCATGATTTGAGCGGCTAAGGTTATATTCTCCGTTTCCGCCACCAAACAAAAGTATTTGATATGCTTTAATTCCATCCTCCTGCCTCCCTTGGATATATGTCAATTTAGTTATAATTATATATTAAATTATATATTTAATTAAATACATAAATTGTAGTACTTTATATATATTAGGAAATCATTATAAAAGGAGGTTTAGCGGAAAAAACTAAAGGATAAACAAAGGAGGTAATGTTAGTATGGATTTTATCGGCAAGCAACCGGGCAAAACAACCTTAACCAGCAATGGGCTCACCAGCATCAGGGGACATGTGGTTAAACGCCCTGATAAAATTGCTCTGAAGACAGAAACCTTCAGCGAAACTTATGCCGAGATGTGGCAACGCTGTACGCAAATGGCCAATGCCCTTCTGTCCAAAGGTCTGAAGAAACCGGATCTGATGATCACCTACATGCCTAACTGCTATCAATATGTAGAAATTATTGTAGCGGCTTTAATGGCCGGTTTACCCTTAAGCTTAGGCAATTACCGCCTCACCCCGGAGGAAATCATTTACCAGATTAACAACTGTGGAGCTAAAGTTGTTTTTGTCCAACAGGAACAGTATGAGCTGATTAAGCCTTTAATGGATCGCCTGCCCACGGTAAAGGAATTAGTTTTGGTGAGTGACACCAAAGCAGAAGGCGCCTTAAATTATGAAGAACTTATCGCCGGCGGCAGCCCGGAAGAAACTAATGCGGCTATAGAGCTGGAAGACATGCATCTGCTCTTTTATACCTCAGGCACTACCGGTAAACCTAAAGGGGCAGTGAGAACCATGTATTGTGATTATAATATGGCAGTTTCCACTGCTATCGAACTGGGAGTCAGCCGTAATGATACCTTGTTTGTAGCAGCGCCCATGTATGCCGCCGCTACTGCCGGTTATGTGTATTGTACTCTTTTAGTGGGGGGTACCATCTCTATTGCCCCGGCCTTTATTCCGGAAGATTCCCTGCGCTTAATTGATCTCTTTAAGCCTACTTTCGTTTTCATGGTTCCGGTTATGTTCAAATGGATGCTGGCTATGCTGCCTCCCGAAACCGTAGCTAAATATGACCTGTCCTCCGTGAGGCTGGCAGTTTCCTGCGGAGCACCTATGCACAGCGACATTTTCCAAGCCATGGCGGACAAATTTACCAATGCCAAATGCGTAAATATGTTGGGCGTATCTGAGCTGGGCTTTGTAACTGCTATTACAACTGACGAATGGTTCGGACTGAAAAAGCAAGGCAGTATCGGCAAAGGCAGCTTCGATATTGATTTGAAAATAGTAGACCTGGATGGCAATGAAGTAACCGAACCGGGTGGAATCGGAGTACTTTATGTAAAAAGTCCCGCCACCTTCAACGGCTATTGGCAAAACCCCGAGGGTACAGCCAAATCTTTCCTGGATGACCAGTGGTGTTCGGTAGGAGATATGGCCAGATTTGATGAAGACGGCTATTACTTCCTGGTGGACCGGGCCCAGGACATGATCGTCAGTGGTGGTACCAATATATATCCTGCGGAAGTGGAAAATGTGATTATGGGCATGGAAGGCATTGCTGATGTAGGTGTTATTGGCGTACCGGATGAAAAATGGGGCGAATTGGTCAAAGCCGTAGTAGTACTAAAACCTGGCCATGAGGTTAGTGAAGAAGAAGTTATTGCCTATTGCCGGCAACATCTGGCCGGATTTAAAATTCCTAAATCAGTTGATTATATCGAGGCTATCCCCCGCAATGCAGCGGGCAAAATGCTGAAAAAGGATTTGCGCAAACCTTATTGGGAAGGTAAAGATACCTTTATTTCTTAATAGTTAGGGTTAGGGGAGAGGAGTTAAACCCCGGGCGACCACAGGTCGCCCCTACATCTAACTCCTAACTCCTCTCCCCTTACAATAATACCCCTCACTCTATAATATATTGCATAGCTTCCCCGGTGATAACCAGCTCTCCATTTTGGTTTTGACAGGTAGTTTCTATTTTAACCATATGTTTTTCGGGAATTATTCCCGTTATGGTGGCAGTTGCGGTTATAGTATCACCTACGTAGATAGGTTTTACAAATTGAAGATTCTGGGTAACATAAATATTGCCAAAAGTAAGCTTAGTTACGGCCGCCGAAATAAGCCCGGCTACACAAAGTCCTGGTACAACTATATCGCCAAACCTTTTGCTTTTACTATATTCTAAATCAAAATGAAGCAAATTCATGTCTCCGCTAACCCCACCCCATAAAATCATATCAGATTCTGTCAGGGTCTTAGAGATGGTTTCATAATTGCCTACCGCCATATCTTTCCATAATTTTATTTTGCTAGTATAATCCATTCTAGGTTCCTCCCCGGCTAAAAGTTAAACATAATTATCCTTAATGATTTTCCTGCAACTTCCATGCCAAGTGCTGTGGATTTAGGGCAGGAAATAAAGTATTATTTATGAAAATAATAGTGGATCTTAATTATTACTGATTTTGTTGTGTACCAAGGAGGGTAGGTAATAATGTCGGAACGAATCAAAGGTGGTAACAGCATCTGGGAAGACCCGGGTAAGCTGAACGAAGCCATAGATAATGAACAAGAAAAGGCAGTTAAGCTTAATAAGCAATTTGCAGCTATAATGCAATCTATTCATAACGGCATTGTGGCCATAGATAATAAGCAAAAAATTATTGTCTTTAATGATTCGGCGGAAAGAATTTTTAATATTAAAAAAGCTGATGCGTTGGGCCGGTTTTATAAAGAAATATTTCCGGACGGCAACTTAGATGAAATATTAATAACCAAAAAAGTAGGTCCGGCCCACAAAGTTTTTTATAATGACAAAATAGTCTTATCTAATCGTAGTATATTAATGGTGGATGACGAAATTGTAGGAGCCATTGCGGTTTCTCAAGATATATCGGAGTTAGAAAGTATTTCTCAAGAATTAAAATATACCCAGAAGCTGCAAGCAGAATTAGAAGGAATAATAGAAGCATCATTTGACAGTATAGTCGTCACCGACGAAAAAGCTAATATTTTAAAAATTAACCAATCCTATTCCAAATGGTCGGGGATAGACCGGGATGAACTGATTGGGCGTAATATGTACGATCTTATTGAAGAAGGCATGTATGACCGCTCGGCGGCAGCTTTAGTAATTGAAAGCGGCCATCAAGTTACTTTTACCCAGAAGGTTAAAACCGGGAAAGTATTATTAGTAACCGGTACCCCCCTTTATGAAGAAGGTAAGCTGGTTCGAGTTATTATAAATGTTCGCGATGTTACGGAATTAAATAAGCTTAAAATGGAGATTGACAAGGCTTACACCTTGAGCAAGCACTATGAAAAACAGCTTCAGGAAATATCGCCATCGGGAGATATAATAACTGCTTCGCCCCAAATTAAAAAGGTTATGGAAGTAGTAGAGAGATTAGGGAAAGTTGACTCTACCGTTTTAGTTTATGGTGAGTCAGGAGTAGGGAAAGAGTTAATTGCTAAAGAGCTGTTAAAGTATAGTCCCCGAGCCGATAAACCTTTCATAGTAATCAACTGTGCCGCCATACCGGAAAATCTGCTGGAATCTGAACTATTTGGCTATGAAAGCGGAACTTTTTCCGGAGCCCAAAAAGGCGGGAAAATGGGAATCTTTGAAATGGCTAATGAGGGGACCCTTTTTCTCGATGAAATAGGGGAAATGCCCTTAAGCTTGCAAGCCAAATTATTAAGAGTTATCCAGGAAAAAGAGGTCTTAAGGATAGGCAGTTCCATGCCTATAAGTGTTGACATACGTATTATTACCGCCACTAACCGCAATTTATGGGAAATGGTACAAAAGGGAGAATTCAGAGAAGACTTGTATTATAGATTAAATGTGGTACCGGTTTTTGTACCGCCTTTACGGGATAGAGCCGAGGATATTCCGGCTTTGGCCAATTACTTTGTGAGTTTAATTAACCAAAAATACGATATGTATAAAAGCTTAGACCCTAGATTGCTGGAACAGTTGACTACTTATAAGTGGCCCGGCAATGTGCGGGAACTTAGAAATGCTATTGAAAGAGCCGTAGTTACCAGTGTTGATGATGTTATTACTGCTATTAGAATAGGTGGGAATAATCCCGATGACATCAATGATGGAGTTTTGTTAACTATTGATGGCATCGGGGATAGCCATATTGATTTTAAGGAAGCCGTACAGCTTTATGAAAAAACTTTACTGGAAAAATATATTAATATATACAAAACCAGCCGTAAAGTAGCTAAAGCTTTAGGTATTACCCAATCTATGGTAGTTAGAAAAGCCGCCAGTTATGGAATTATGCTTAACCAAGACTAGAAAAAAATCAATATAGTTAGCTGGATTGAGTCGAAATTGCTTCAATTATAGATTGATTATTTAACTTTCCTTAGTCTGTGGAGCCCGAAATTTGAGGCAATATTGACTCAATCTAATAAGTGATTATGGGGCTTAAGATGATTAAGCTTGAATATACGGTAATTAAGTGACCCGCCTTTAATGAATCAAAAATGCTTCAATTCATTATTCGCTCCCCGATTAGGTGATAATAAAGGTAGATTTATCACGAAAGCACTTCTGGTTGTAGGAGTGTCATTTTGTGATTTTTTCCTTATCTACTTCCCGATTAAACTGGATTTAGTTAGACTTCGGTATTTTAATTCGCTGTCTAATCTTAATTGGCATAAAGTTTGCATAATTAATAGTTGAGCAGTAATTATTTTGGTGTTTTTTTTCTAATCATTTTCACCGGTTTCATTACCGAGAATAATCTTAAGGAGTGATGGATAAGGGTCTTAAAGGGAAGTTGGATTAATATTTAAGCGATTACATATAAAAAAGGAGGAATTTCAACATGTTAGCAAAATTGCGCAAAAAGAACAGAACCATGATAGGAGCAGTTGTATTATTGATAGCTATGTTTGGACTGGTAGGCTGCGGTGGCGGAGGAGGAAATGCAAGTACTCCCGGAAATGATTCCTCATCTAACCCCAGTTCCAATCAACCAACCGTTACTTGGAGACTTCAATCTATCTATTCACCTAATACCATGCAAGACCAGATGGGTATTATGATTAAAGAGGAATTAGAAAAGGCTACTAATGGACGCTTAAAAATTGAAATTTATCCTCCGGGGGGACTAGCTCCAGTTAATGATACAGTTACTATGCTTTCCCAAGGAGCTTATGATATGGCAGTTACTTTTGGCAATACTTTTGCCGGAGTTATTCCCGAAGGTGACTTAGAAGCCGGATTACCGTTTGCATGGCAATCTGCTGATGAAGTATATGATGCTATGGAAAACCGCGGTCTAGGAGATCTTATTCAAGAAGCTTATGATGAACTAGGTATTAATTGGTACTGGATGGCTCATGAGCCTAACTATAATGCTCTAACTACTTTCCCGGTGAAAAGTGTAAATGATTTTAAAGGTAAAAAGATCAGAGCTCTGGGAGTATGGGGCAAATATTATGACAAACTAGGTGCAGCTACGGTAGCTTTGCCAGGTCCCGAAGTATATCAAGCCCTGCAATTAGGAACTATTAATGGAGCCCATTATGGCTGGTCATCCTTAGAAGATAATAAGTTGGATGAAGTTGTTGATTATAACGTTAAGCCTACCGCCGCTTTTATATACATGGCGATCTTAATAAATCAAGACTCACTTAATGCTTTGCCTGATGATCTAAAAGCTATTGTAGAAAGTACAACTAAAACTGCAACTATGGGGCCGATTTCTAATTGGCACGTAGTAGCCACCAAAAATGCGGTGCGTACTTCTGAACAAAAAGGAACGGTTACTCCGCAAATGTTATCTGATGCTGATGTGGAAATTATGAGAAAAGCAGCTATGGAAGTTTGGGATGAATTGGCGGCCAAGAGTGACAGAATGGCTAAAGGTATTGAGATTCTTAAAAAACAAAGCCGGGATTATGGACGTAGTGTAGATTTCTAAGCCAAAAAATTATCTAAGGGCAGGTGTGTGAAAAGCTTTACCCTGCCCTTAGATTTTTCAATTTGTATTGGAGGTGGAACATGTGCAAGTGCTAGCTGTAATAGTAAAAACCATTGATACCATAAATGATTGGATTGGTAAGATAGTGGCTTTTTTACTAATACCGGCCATATTTATTACCGCCTATGAAGTAATCATGAGATATTTTTTCACTGCTCCGACTATATGGGCTTGGGAATTGAATTTACAATTTTGGGCGGCGATTGTGCTTTTATCCGGCGGATATGTACTTTTAAAAAATGGACATGTCCGGGTTGATGTAGTTTATAACATGTTTGATATAAGGAAACGAGCCGTATTAGACATTATGGCCTATTTGCTCATTATGATATGCATGGTCTTAGTCATAAAATATGGTTTGAATTTAGGCATAGCATCCTTTTTAAAAGGGGAAAGACAAGCTACCGTATGGGCGTCTCCCATGTGGACCATTCGTATGCTTATTCCCGTAGGGTGTATATTACTTTTCCTGCAAGGAATATCGGAAACGATTAAAAGCCTGTATATCATTAGGGGTATTAATATACTGACAGGTGCGAAAATCTCGGCAGAGGAGGTTAAATAAATGGTTATAGGTGCATTAATAATTGGATTATTAGTTTTCATGGTCCTAGGAGTACCCGTTTCCTTTGCTCTGCTGGGAATTTCTACCCTGTTATTAGTAGTGTTTTATGGACCGACCCAACTCTTTATTTTATTAGGCTCATTTACCAATATGATTCAAAACGAAGTTTTGCTCTCTATTCCGTTTTTTATTTTAATGGCCAGTTTCTTACAGCTATCGGGAATTGGCAGTGATATTTATGAAACTATGAATAAATGGCTGGGGGGCTTAAAAGGTGGACTGGCTATGGCAACTGTGGCTGCTACCGCTTTAATTGCAGCCATGAGCGGGGTGGCTGCTACCGGTACTATTTCTATGGGACTTATTGCTCTTCCGGAGATGTTAAAGAGAGGTTATGACAAAATCCTGGCGGCCGGGCCAATTATGGCTGGCGGGGTCTTAGGACCGATTATACCCCCCAGTACGGTTATGATTATTGCCGGAGCTTATAGTGGAGTATCAACCGGTAAATTATTTATCGGGGGAGTGTTGCCCGGATTATTACTGGCCATATCTTTCATGATATATATTGCCATTAGAAGTAATCTGCATCCGGAGCTGGCTCCGGTAATTCCTAAAGAAGAAAGACCCAGCTTAAAAGAGAAAATGGTTTCTTTAAGCAGAGTTATTGTTCCTCTGTTAATTATAATTTTAGTTTTAGGCAGTATTTATGCCGGGGTTGCTACTCCAACCGAAGCAGCGGGAGTAGGGGCTTTTGCAGCTTTTACCTATACGGTTTTGAAGAGAAGGTTATCTTTTGATGGCTTGAAAAATGCGGCCTGGCAGACTACCGTTTCTTCCGTTATGCTCTTATGGATTATGTTCGGCGGCTCAGCTTATTCCTCACTAGTTAATATTACCAGAATGGGTGAAGCCATTTCCAGTTTTGTCAATATGATTAACTTAGGGCCTATGGGCCTGCTATTTGCCATTATTGTTATTGTGGCAATTCTGGGCATGTTCATCGAAGCTACCGCTATCATTATGATTACCGTTCCTATATTTGTGCCTCTGGTTAACATGGTGGGATTGGATTTATTCTTTGTTATGTTAATCTACTGTATCACTATATGTTTTGGTATGTTGACCCCGCCCTTTGGAGTTAATATCTTCTATCTAAAAGGGGTAACCCCGGAAGGCATTACTTTAGGCGATTTATACAAAGCAGCTCTGCCTTACTGCATTATCATTTTTGTTATGATCTTAGTCTTTGCTTTCATCATGCCGGATCTGCTGATGTGGCTGCCTGGCAAAATGCTGGGATAAATAAAATTTTTGCAATATATGTTCTTATAGTACAGGAAAGGAGAAAAAAATGAGTATCAGCGAGAAAATTACTAATATAAAGGGTCGGGAGCTAGAATTTATTTCCCTGGAAATTAAGGAAAATATCGGCCTAGTTACCATAAATAATCCTCCGCTTAATATATTGACGGAACAAGTTTATACCGAAGTAGGAATAATGTTTGATTATATCAATGAGGTTGACGAGGTTTGGGTAGTTATATTCCGGGCGGAAGGGAAATCCTACCCGGTAGGATTAGATGCTGCCGCTTTTAAAACTAATATGGTTACCGGCCGGCAAGTGGAATCAGCCCAAATATTCTACCAAAGTACCTGTTCAGTATACGACTGCCGGGTGCCGGTTATATCCGCAGTTCACGGACATGCTTTAGGAGGCGGTCTGTGTTATGCAGCCGGCAGTGATTTTATAATTGCGGCCGAAGGTTCTAAATTCGGCTTCCCGGAAGTTAATTTAGGTGTAATCGGTGGAGGCGCTCATCTGCCCCGAATAGTTCCGCCTATGGTCGTAAGAAATATGATGTTTACCGGTGAATTTATTACAGCGGAAGAATTAATTAAATTCGGGGGAATTACCAGTATAGTTCCCCGGGAAAAGCTGGATGAAGCTGCCTGGGAAAAAGCTTTAGAGTTAAGAGCTAAAGGTAAACTGGTTTTGCGTAATTTAAAAGAAGCCTTAAACGGACAAGAAGATTATCAAATGGATAAAAAGAATCAATATGATATAAAGCATACCGCCATAATGGCTAAAACTGAAGATCTTTTAGAGTGTGTTAATGCCTTTTTAGAGAAAAGAAAACCTGTTTTACAGGGAAGATAAAGATTGAAAACTAGTGAAGGGAGGAGATATGGATGGCTCCTTGGATAGATAATTATAAGAATAAGGTCGTAACGGCTAAAGAAGCTGTAAGTCATATTAAATCAGGCGATCGTGTTATGCTAGGTCATGCGGCCGGTGAGCCATTTGAATTAGTAGATGCTATGGTAGCCAACTACCAGCAGTATCGCGATGTAGAAATAATCCATTGGGTTCCTATGGGTAAGGGCGAATATACCCAGCCGGAAATGGAGCAGTATTTTCGTCATAATGCGTTGTTTGTAGGTGCGCCCACCCGCAAGGCGGTGACGGAAAATAGAGCGGATTACACTCCTTGTTTCTTTTATGAAACTCCCCGGATGTTTAGAACCGGTTATATGCCTATAGATGTGGCTTTAATTTCAGTGACTCCGCCGGATAAACACGGTTTTTGCAGTTTTGGAGTATCAGTTTGTGCTACTAAACCTGGTGCGGAAGCTGCTAAACTGGTAATAGCTGAAGTAAATGAACAGATGCCCAGAACTTATGGTGACTCATTTATTCATATATCAGACATAGATTATTTGGTGGAAACCTCTCATCCGCTTCCGGAAATTGTGCCACCCCAGATGAGTGAAGTGGAAAAGAAAATCGGACAATATTGTGCCGAATTAATTGAGGATGGTTCTACGCTACAACTGGGAATCGGGGCTATTCCCGACGCAGTTCTCTTATCTTTAGATGATAAAAAGGATTTAGGCATACATTCGGAAATGATTTCGGATGGGGTAGTAGAGCTTTATGAAAGAGGAGTTATAAATAATAGTAAAAAGACTATTCATAAAGGCAAGATGGTGGTAGGCTTTTTACTCGGTACTAAAAAATTATATGATTTTGTAGATAATAATCCGGCGGTAGAGATGCTGCCCATAGATTATGTCAATGATCCTATGACTATAATGAAAAACAGTAAAATGGTTTCGATCAATTCCTGTATTCAGGTAGATTTTACCGGTCAGGTAGTTTCGGAATCATTAGGTGCTAAGCAATTCAGCGGAGTAGGCGGACAAGTGGATTATGTCCGGGGTACCAGCATGTCGGAGGATGGCAAAGGAAAATCTATCCTGGCTATGCCTTCTACGGCTGCTAAAGGTACTATTTCGCGCATCGTGCCTTTCCTCGACTATGGCAGTGCAGTTACTACTTCCCGTAATGATGTGGAATATATCGTTACTGAATACGGTATTGCGGCCTTAAGAGGTAAATCCTTAAGACAGCGGGCCCAAGCTTTAATCAATATTGCCCATCCCGATTTCAGGGCGGAACTGGAAGAAGACTTTGCCCAAAGGTTTGGAAGACAGTAAGTATATTTAATTTTAGAAAAGGGGTAACGTGAAAACGTTGCCCCTATTTTGATGCTTAGGTATGACCGTAGCCTGATATCGTATTTGTTTCAGATTATCGTTTAAAGCTCCGTTCTTCGCATACTTCGCCACTAAAACAATCAAAAGACAGGTAATAATAAGTGCTATTTTTATGGGCTTGCACATACCATAATAGTTTTCCGGGCGTGCCGGGAGCGAGATGAATTTTCCAGATTTCCCCTTCCGTAAACCCTTTTGCTTGCATCTTGTCGTGTATAACATTAGGGGGGATGATCTCATCTAAATAACCCCAAGCGATTAATGATATCTCCTCCGTATACTTGTTTTGATTTAACCATACCGCTTTTTCGCGGCCCTGTTCATCTTCCCCCACTACCATGGTACTTCTGGAACCATACGCTACAAAATGGTGAGATGTTTCTTCTGTCGCCGTTACTTTATGCAATAACTTATGTTCCATGGCATATATGGCCGCCTGTTCAAAAGTTGGTCCTGTTTCCGGGCCTATTATAAGACAATAATATTTGTATCCTTTTTTATTGGCCATAGAATTTTCATCACTCGGATAATCAGATGCAGCAATCTTTGCTAGGTACTGTTCCCGATTATGAACAGTATCCAGTACCTCTTGAATGAATTTACTGGGGACCATAGTTTGCCCATCAATTATTATGGGAGGATGTTCTAAGAAAAAAAGCCGCCCACTAGTTCAGCTGCCCCTATTCA
>JAEWZB010000108.1 GCA_023395515.1 Bacillota bacterium | reverse complement strand
GTTTTGGACATAGCATTCTACTTCCTTATCAATGCCGACGCTGTTATAGAACTCCATAGGTATGGTTATCTGGCGTTTCTGAGACACCGAAATGCGTTTTTTTATCATCGGGTTTTCTCCTTTGATTTTAACTTGGGACATTAGTATTTCTCCTTTAGTAGTATATGCTGATCCAATAGAAAACATACAAAGATTCTTTGATTAATGATAGCAAAGAAACAAAGAAAACTCAAGGTAGGGGAAGCCAAATCTCTACGGCCTGTGCCTTGGAGAACGGGCGGCTTCCTTCGCGCGCCAAAATTACGGTTCAAACGGGGGATTAACCCCCGCCATATCAGGGTGTGACTTTTCGAAAATGTCAAGGGTTTTCTTGCTTTTCTTTACGGTTTATTGAGTTGTTTCTGTTTACGCTTTTTTACATCTTAGCCTTATGACATTGGTGTGGGACGGAATATCTATACATTCAACTAACCCATAATACTTTTTCAATATTAATAAATTATTGTTCACAAAAAAGACATGTTTATTTATTAAAATAGTTTATAGCAGATACTATTAAAAGCAATTATTGTTTAAGAAAGGTGGAGAGGTAGTGACCAAGGTTTTAATAGCTGATGATGAAGAACGCTTGCGTAAGCTAGTTTGTGATTTTTTAAAAAGAGAAGGTCTGCAAACCGTGGAAGCTGCTAATGGAAAAGAAGCCTTGGAAATGTGGGAAGAAGATTTAAGTATTGATTTGATAATACTTGATGTAATGATGCCGGAATATGATGGCTGGACAGTGTGCCGGACCATTAGAAAGACTTCGGCAGTCCCTATTATCATGTTAACCGCCCGGGGAGAAGAAACTGACGAGTTGTTTGGCTTTGAGTTAGGAGCAGATGAATATATAAGCAAGCCTTTCAGCCCCCAGGTCTTAGTAGCCAGAGTACAGGCTTTGCTAAGGAGAGTAGGCAATGATTTCAAGAATACCTATGTCTATAATGACTTAGAGATTGATAAAGAAAAACATATTGTAACCATAGGCAAGAGCCGCTTAGATTTAAGTCCTAAGGAATTCGACTTGTTAAGCTATTTCGCGGAAAATGAAGGCCGGGCCCTTAGCCGTGACCAAATATTAAACGCGGTCTGGGATTATAATTTTTACGGTGATCCCCGCACTGTTGATACTCATGTTAAAAAGCTGCGCCTCAAGTTAGGTGATAACGGCAGATACATTCAAACCGTGCGGGGCATAGGGTATAGATTTGAGGTTGAAAGATGAGATATTCTATCCGGTTAAAAATATTTTTCGCTTTAGTCTTCTTAGTAATAGCCCTGATAGCTTCGTCATGGTTATTAAATGCTAATTTTTTAGAAGAGTATTATATTGGGCAAAAAACTAAAACGCTTAATAAGAGGGCCGATCTGATTAATAATTTATATACGGAAAATATTGGCGACTTGGAGCTGCAGTTAGAAATTTATGAGCGTAATTCGGCTATTAGTGCCATAATTTTAGACCAGTCTTTAGAAATGGAACGCCCCTCTTTTTTTAGGCGTCCTCACACCGACCCCAGAGCTATGCTGGTTAAATATTATATAGAAGACATTAAAGCTAAAGGATCAGTAGTATTAATTAATAAAGACCCTAACCTGGGGACTAATTTTCTTTATTTATTATATTTATTGAATAACGGCAATTATTTGGTCTTAAGTACTCCCTTAGTGGCCATCCAGGAAAATGCTGATATAGCTAACCGCTTCTTTCTTTTTTCCGGCTTAGCTATCATTCTGCTGGCAGCAGGACCTATATTTTTACTTACTAAAAGATATACCCAGCCCATATTAGAGTTAAAGAATATTGCCCAAAGCATGTCTAATCTGGATTTTAGCCGGAGATACACGGTTAATACTAATGATGAAATTGGTGAATTAGGCAGCAGTATTAATTCCCTATCAGATCAATTAGGCCAGGCTATTTCCGAATTGCAGGAAGCTAATGAAAAATTAAGGAAAGATATTGAACGGGAACGCCAAATTGATGAAATGAGAAAAGAATTTGTTTCCAGTGTATCCCATGAATTAAAAACACCTATTTCCTTAATCCAAGGCTATGCTGAGGGCCTTAAGGTTAATGTGGTGCAAGAGGAAAAAGATAAAATCTACTATTGTGATGTAATTATGGATGAAGCTAACAAAATGAATAAACTGGTGCGGGAATTGTTAGACTTATCTCAAATTGAGAGCGGATATTTTAAATTGGAAAAGGAAGTATTTAACCTAGGGGATTTAATTGATGAATTAATTAACAAATATACCCCGATTTTTACCGAGAAAGGCATAAAGCCGCTAATTAATAAAGAACCGGAAGTGATGGTATGGGCGGACATGGGCCGTACCGAACAAATATTAGTCAACTTTTTAAATAATGCCCTCAATCATATAAATGAAGGCCGGGATTTAGAGATAAATGTAGATTATAGCGATGACAAGGTGCATATTGGGGTTTTCAACTCCGGCCCCAATATACCGGAAGATGCTTTAGAACTAATCTTTACCAGCTTTTATAAGGCAGATAAAGCCCGCACCCGCCAGTACGGGGGAACCGGGTTGGGCCTATCTATTGTGAAGGCTTTACAAGAATTAGATGGTAATAATTATGGAGTACGTAATCTCATTGATGGGGTAGAATTTTGGTTTGAATTAGACCGGGCTAACCTGGAAGAGATTTAAACCAGGGTTAAAAGTCTTATCGGTTTTCTCCTATGCTACAATAGAGTTTAATGATGCTTAATTAGTAAAGGGGAAATAATGAGTTTTTTACCTATTAGCCAAAGGGATGTAAATAAACGGGGCTGGTCAGAATTAGATATCATCATTGTCAGCGGAGATGCCTATGTAGATCATCCGGCCTGGGCTGCGGCGGTATTAGGCCGGTTTTTAGAAAACCTGGGTTACCGGGTGGGGATCATTGCCCAACCGGACTGGAGAAGTAAAGATGACTTTATGTCTTTAGGTAAGCCCCGGTTATTTTTTGCGGTCACCGCCGGCAATGTAGATACTTTAGTCAGCCATTACACGGCCGAGAAGAAACCGCGTAAAAAAGATTTATATACACCGGGGGGAGCCGCTGGTTTACGCCCTGACCGGGCTACTATTGTATATAGTAACAGGTTAAAAGAAGCGTATCCTTTAGTTCCCATAATTATTGGGGGAGTGGAAGCCAGCTTAAGAAGATTAGCCCATTACGATTATTGGAGTGATAAGGTAAGAAACTCTATTTTAATTGATAGCCGGGCTGATTTACTAGTATATGGTATGGGTGAATATATTTTAGGTGAAATTGCGGCCCGGATGGCAGCAGGAGAACCTATAAATTCTTTAAATAATATACGGGGAACTTGTTACATTACCAAAGAGATAGCAGGAGACCCTGTATTTCTTCCCGCTATAGATGAGGTGAGAATAGAGCCCGAGTCTTTTGCCGCTATGACTAAATTAATTTATGACGCCATTAATCCTTACTGTGCTAAAACCTTAGTACAGCCCCATGGTAACCGCTTAGTGATACAAAACCCGCCGGCTTACCCCTTGACTACCGCTCAACTTGATGCAGTATATGAACTGCCATTCCAGCGTAAGGCTCATCCTATCTATGATAAGCTGGGAGGTATTCCCGGCTTAGAAAGCGTGCAATTCTCTCTCGTTACTCACCGAGGTTGTTTTGGTGGTTGTGCTTTCTGTTCTTTAGGGCTTCATCAAGGTAAGTTTATTCAAAACCGCAGTCTCGGCTCTATTTATAAAGAAGCCCAAAGCTTTCTGAAACACCCTGAATTTAAAGGAACAATTCCCGATGTAGGGGGTCCCTCGGCTAATATGTATGGTCTAAAGGGTACCGAGTTTAACCAATGCAAAAAGTGCCGCCGTATTAGTTGTCTCTATCCTAACGTATGTAAAAATCTTAATACCGACCATAGCCCTTCCGTGGCTCTATGGCAGGAGCTGCGCAATATAAAGATGATTAATCATATCTTTGTAGCTTCAGGAGTCAGATATGATTTAGTTTTAGAAGATGATTCCCAAACCTACTTAACCGAGCTGTGCAAATACCATGTGGGAGGCCAGCTAAAAATTGCTCCCGAACATATTAATGACTATGTAACCAGCTTAATGAATAAACCGGGTCAAGCTAAATACCGCAATTTCATCAGGGAATTTAAACAGGTAAATAAGAAATTAGGCAAAGAGCAATATCTTATTCCTTACTTTATTGCCGCCCATCCGGGCTGCAGCAGCAAAGATATGTTGGAACTGGCGGAATTTATTAGAGACCATTTGCAATATTACCCCGAACAAGTCCAAAATTTTACCCCCACCCCCATGACTATATCCACTTGTATGTATTATACGGGCCTAAATCCCCTTAATGGCAAGCAAGTATCGGTACCTAAAGGGAAAAAGATCAGAGATAAACAGCGGGCTTTGCTCCAGTATAAAAATCTGGAAAATCATCTGTTAGTCCGGGAAGCCTTAGTAGAATTAAATAGAACTGACTTAATAGGAAGTAATAAGAAATCATTAGTTGCGGATGACAGAAGTAAATTTCAACCGGTAAAGAAGAAAAAGCGCAAGGTTAAGTGAATTATAAAATAGCCTTTAGTTGAATCCGGGTTTTTACAGTGGAATCCATGTAAAATTTTGCAATTGATTATTTTCTGCTCTGCCTTTATAATAACACTGGACATTTGACAATTTTGTTAAAAATTAGACCTCTTTTTACTTTATTTTTTAAGAAAATGTCTAAAAAGTGTTGGGGGAGTGACAATTTTATATGGCGTTTATTTGGAAGCTATTATTTAAAATGGCGGGGTGGAAAATCGAAGGCGGACTGCCTGCAGACCTTAAAAAGTGCATTATAGTAGCAGCACCTCATACCAGCAACTGGGATTTCTTTTATGCTATACCTGCACTCTATCTATTTAAAATTAAGATGAATTATTTAATCAAAAAAGAATCTATGGTTTTTCCGGCCAGTATATTCCTGAAGCGAACCGGTGCTATTGGGGTAGAACGTAAAGGTGACGCTAAAGGTCTGGTGGACGAGCTGGCCCAAAAACTAAAAGAAGCTGAAGAGTTAGCCTTAGTTGTGGCCCCGGAGGGCACCCGTAAATCCGTAACTAAATGGAAAACCGGGTTTTATAATATAGCCTTAAAAGCTGAATTACCCATAGCATTATCTTATCTGGATTATTCTAAGAAAATTGCCGGTATCGGCCCGGTTATATACCCTACCGGTGATTATCAGCGAGATTTGTTAGAAATACAGGAGTTCTACCGCAGCGTTATCCCTAAGAATCCTGCCACTTACGCAGTTAATATAATTCAAGAGCTGGAATATGAACTAACTAAAAAATTGGCCCCGGAAGCGTAAAGCCCGGGGTTTTATTATACTTATGACCTTTAAGAGCTTAACATAGGCCCTTTTTCTAAATAGGCACAGCGAAAAATATGGTTTTATCGGCTAAGATGTATTATTATACTACATAAAGACCTAAAAAAAGGTAATTGGAAATTAAGGGGAGAAGTGAGGAGCGGGAATATGAAAAAAGTGATTATTGGCTTGTTGCTGGTAGTTTTCAGCCTTGCTATTATAGGCTGCGGACAAGAAACAAAAGCACCGGAGGAACAAAAAACTATTCATATCGGGGTAATGCCTGATGTAGAATCAATTCCGTTTATTATTGCGGAGAAAAACGGATATTTTGAAGAAGAAAACGTCAAGGTCAAAATTGAACATTTTAAGAGTGCCAAAGACCGGGATAGTGCTTTGCAAAGCGGACAACTGGACGGGGTTATTACTGATTTGCTGGCAGTAGTTTTTGCTAATGAAGGGGGATTTAAGCTTAAGGTTATTGCCAAAAATGATGGTGATATTAAGTTATTAGCCGGGGCTGATTCGGGAATTAATTCCATGGAAGAACTGGCCGGGAAGTCTATTGGGCTTTCTACTAATACTATTATGGAGTATTCTTTGGACAAGATGTTAGAAACTAGCTCCTTATCTCCCGAGGATGTAAAAAAGGTAGCTATTCCCCAGTTGCCTACCCGTTTGGAGATGCTGCAAGGGGGGAAAATAGATGTAGCTATTCTGCCTGACCCTTTGGCCGGTCTAGCCGTGCAAAACGGGGCCCGGGTATTGCTTAGTACTGATCAGTTAGGCAATAAAGCTGGGGCTATAGCATTTACCGAGCAAAGCTTGCAGGAAAATAATGAGGATATAAAAGCCATTTTCAGGGCTTATAATGAAGCGGTAGAATATTTGCAAAGTGAACCTCTGGAAAATTATATCGATTTTTTAATTGAAAAGCAGGGATTTCCCGAGGCGGTAAAAGAATCTCTGGAATTACCGCCTTATGCTAAGGCTTCCCTTCCTGATGCCCAGATTGTAAGTGACCTTATCACATGGAGCAAAGCTAAAGGTTTTATTAAAGCAGATTATAAATACGAAGATTTAGTAGAGGAAGAGATTTTGAGGTAATGTTAAGTGATTAAAATCCAAGACTTAGCGGTAACTTATCCGGGCAAAAACCAAGATATAGCGGCCATTCATAAATTAAGCCTGGAAATTAATACGGGGGATATTTGTACGGTTATAGGTCCTTCCGGTTGTGGCAAATCAACCTTATTGTATGTTTTATCCGGTATAATTCAAAATTATACCGGAAGGGTTTTAGTTAACGGTGCTAAGGTTGACCCTAAAACCCAGCGGATTGGTTTAGTCTTGCAAAATTATGGCTTGCTGCCTTGGAAAAACGTTTATCAAAATGCCATGCTAGGGGTAAAAATTAAAAAAGGAGCCAAAGGCTTAAATGATTATAGCCAATATATTTTGCAACAGTTAGGCATAGAGCACCTTTTAGATCGTTACCCCAAAGAATTAAGCGGTGGTCAGCAGCAAAGGGTGGCTATAGCCCGGGCTTTTCTGTTAAAGCCGGATTTACTGCTTATGGATGAGCCTTTTTCCGCCTTGGATGCTATGACTAGAGAAGAAATACAGGAACTATTCCTGCATATCTGGAAACAGAATCGGGTGACTACTATTTTTATTACCCATAGTGTAGATGAAGCTCTTTATCTGGGGAGTAAAATTGTAGTTCTTTCCCCGGCCCCGGGCCGGGTTTTAGAAATTTTAGATAACCCCTGTTTTCAATTAGATAATCTAAGATCCCGAGATGAATATTATGTGATGTCCAAGAAACTGCGGAATATTGTAGATAAAGGATGATTAAGGTGTTTTCGAAAGATAAGTGGCTGGGGGCTTGCTATGGCTTAGTAATGTTAATCGTTTTATGGTATATCGTGTCCCTGCTGGTAAAGATGCCCATTATACCTAATCCTATACTGGTATTTATTAACCTGTTGCAAGTATTTCAGGATAAAATTGCTGTCCATGTGTTTTATAGTTTAGTCAGAATTCTAGAAGGCATTGGCATATCAATATTAATCGGGGTACCTTTAGGTTTCTTAATGGGGTATTTTCCTAAATGGGATAAAATTTTATCCCCGCTGCTTTATTTTGCTTATCCTATTCCTAAAATTGCCCTGCTTCCTATCATAATGGTCTTATTTGGCTTAGGAGAAGCATCTAAGCTGATTATGATTGTATTGATTATTATTTTTCAAATCATCATTACCTCCAGGGATGCAGTGAAAGATATTCCTAAAGAAACATTTCATTCCCTGCAATCTTTGGGAGCCAACCAACCCCAGATTTTTACCGAAATAATCATACCATCCGCCTTGTCGGAAATCTTAACTGCCACCCGGTTAGCCTTGGGCACAGCTATATCTATACTTTTTTTTACTGAAACCTTTGGTACCGAATATGGTATGGGCTTTTTCATTATGGACTCCTGGCTTAGAGTTAATTATCTGGACATGTACGCCGGTATTGTCGTACTTAGTCTTATTGGGTTTAGTCTTTTTGTTTTAATCGATACTATGGAAAGACGGGTCTGCTCTTGGCGATAATAAGTTTTATCCTTGCACAATTCCTATGCCGATAGCGCTAGGTCCTGCATGAGAGCCAACTACCGCCCCTACTGTGCTTTGGTATATAGTACCCTGATAATTTAAGCGGGAACGCAGTTGGTTAATTAAGAAATCGGCGTCTTCCGGACACAAAGCATGTTGTACACAGATTATAGCTTGCTCGGCATCTTTAACTCTTTGGGCTGCTTCTTCAACTAAAAGATGTAAAGCTTTATTTCTAGAGCGTACCGGCTTAATGGGATGTACCACCCCATCTATAAATTCGCACACCGGCTTAATATTAATGAGCTTGCCTAAAAAGGCCGCAGCTCCCCCTATCCTTCCCCCGGCCCGCATATAAGTCAATTCATTTACCGAAAAAAGTGATACAACCTGGGGTAAGATTTCTTTGACCCGCTTCACTAATTCTTCCGCAGCTAGCTCTCCAGTTTCAATCAGTTGGGCTATTTTTATTTCCAGGGCGGCCTGACCACAGGCACAAGTATTTGATTCCAGGATATGAATAGAAACATCGGGAAAAGATTTCATGAAATCATTGGCGGCCATAGTGGCGGATTGGATACTAGCGGAAAGAGGCTTGGCAATAGTAGTAACAATAAAATCCCGGTAACCTTCCTGATATTTTTCGGTAAAGGCTTTAATCCATTCGGCAGCTCCCGGCACGGAAGTTTTGGGAATTTGGTCGGGGCTCTTGGTCATACGCTCATAAAATTCCCGGCTGCTGATAGAAATATTTTCCTGATAGGCGTCTGCGCCAAAATTAATGTAAAATGCTACCTCACTAATCTTATACTTCTTTAATATATCCCGGGGTATACTGCCGGCCGAATCTACAATTAATCCTATTTTCCTGGACATATCATCAACTCCCTATTAACATAGCTTATTAGAAATTATTCCCCTAATTAGTAAATTATATAAGCTGTGTATACAAGGCAGGGGGAAGGTCCTGGTTTGTCGAATGTCTAACATTCATAGATTTTATGAACGAAATTCGGTTTTTAAGGCAGTTGAAGGCAGGTTTATGTTACTATTTAATATAAATAATGGTTTTTTTAAATAATGGAGGTACTATGATTAAAGATTTTAAATTAAGCAGAACTAAACAGTACATAACGTATATGCTCTTGGCTATATTTTTTATACAATCTATAGTGATAAGTGCAGAGGCTATAGCGGCAGAATACCCTGAAGCAAAGCAGGTTTATAATGAGCAGATTGCCCGGGAGATTTTATTCCAGGCTAATAATTTGACTAATACCTCAGGTCATCCTATATCTGAGTATATTATAACGGCTGACTTAAATGATCCCACCGTAGAAATCATCACTGCCAAAGCTAGTGATAAGGTTTTGAAGTTAGGGACAGTTTCCAGTCAAATTGCTAGTGAACAAAGTAAAGGACAAAATGTGGTAGCCGGTATTAATGGGGATATGTTCAATATTTCCTTGGGAACTACCCACTATGGGGCTCCATTAGGACTGCAGGTAAAGGACGGCCAAATTCTGGTGGGCTTTGAGACTCTGGGCTCCGAGACCCGTTACCCGGTTTTTGCTATAGATAAGAATAATAAACCTATGATTACCTATGTGGCTATGGATAACTACCTGACCGCTATTGATACTGACAGCCCTGAGGCCATAATTGATATTGATACTATTAACCGCAACAATACCGAGGTTATGGATAATAAAATGATACTTATTACTCCCCACTTAGCCGATAAGCCGGTGGTGGGCTTTACCGATGCCCAGGCCAACAATGCTGTTTTTGCGGTTTTGAAAAATATTAAAGGGGCTAATGACGGTTCGGTCCGGTTAGGTCAAAAATACGAAGCCCAAGTAGCGGAAGTGCATTATGCGGGGATGAATTTAAAAAGCATGACTGTACCAAAAGATGGTATGATTTTAGCCGCGCAGGGCGTAAAGGCTGATTGGGTAAAAGAACATTTAAAAGCAGAAGATAAAGTCCGGTTTTCTTTTAATTTAAATGATAAAGCCGGGCACAGGCTGGAGATTAAGGAAGCGGTAACTGCCTGGCTGCCTTTAGTTAAAAATGGACGGGCCTTAACTAAAGAGGATATGCTGGAAATCTGTAAAAATGACTGGGACCGTGGCACCGCTACGATTAATGCTATGGATAAGGGCAGAACCGCACTAGGATTTACCCGGGATAATAAAGTAGTAGCATTAGCAATTGATGGAGGCGGAGCCCGCAGTAATAGCTATGGAATTGATTTGCCTGATATAGCGGCCAGGCTGCAAGAACTGGGGGTAGTGGCCGCGGTTAGCCTGGATGGGGGCGGCTCCACCCAAATGAATACCAGATTATTTGGCGAAACTGATGTGAATGTTATTAACCAGCCTTCCGATGCTAAAGAGCGGCCGGTAAGCAACACTATCCTATTTATATCGAATGCGCCTAAAACTAATGACGTTAATGAATTGAAAGTAAATCATGATATTACTATATTTAAGAATACTGCCTATGCTTTTCAGGTGCGAGGTCAGGATAGTAATAAGAATCCGGTTGATTTAAGTAAAATGGATATTAAATGGAGTATTAAGTTGGCAGCAGGAGTTTTAGAGGCCCAGAATAATAGTTCCATTGATGAAAAAGGCTTATTTACGGCGGGGAGTTTACCGGGGCAGGTTGCGGTTGTGGCCAGCCTGGGCTCGGTAGAGAGTCAGGCAAAGGTTAACGTGGTAGATAAAGTGGATATACTTAAATTCACCGAAAGTGGGGTAATTGGGGTAGAGCCTCATGTTTCTAAACAATTACAGATTAATGCCTTTACCCAAGAGGGCCAACCTATGGTAATTAGTGATGAGGCCATAGAGTGGTCAGTAACTCCGGCTTCACTTGCCTACATTAATGAGTATGGACTTTTTACTCCCTTAGGCCAGGGCAACGGCACGATAAAGGCTAAAGTAGGCGAGCAAGAAGCAGTACTTAATTTTGTGGCAGGGCAAGAATCACAGTTAATAGAAAGTTATGAAATGTACGACCCTGCTTCCTATTATATTGATGGCTATATAGGGGGGCAATGTGAAGTTTCTACAGAACCAGTTAAGGATGGAATGTACAGCCTTAAAGTAGATTATGATTACGTTAATTGGGATAAGGTTTATAATGGCACGATTAATGTTAAGCGGCCGGAGAGTGCTGCGGAGCTTAGCTATACCAGTAATATACGCCCTAAAAAACTGGGCATGTGGGTATACGGGGATGGTAAAGCCCCCTGGCTGCGGGCCATGATAAAAGATGGCCAGCAAAATGCTCATACGCTTAATTTAGCCTCCAGAATTGATTGGATAGGTTGGAAATATGTGACCGTAGATATTCCTGCCGATATTCCTATGCCCATTACCTTAGATTATTTTTATATGGTAGAAACGGATAAGAGTAAAAACTGGAGTGGCGCGGTTTATTTTGATGATGTACGTTTTCTCTATTACTAACTGATTTTATCTGCCTACATATTTTATATAAAACCGGGGCTTATAGTGGAATTGTAGGTGAATCACGAATAATAGCGAAGAGGAATAATGATTATGATATCCTATAGCAAACCGTTATATGGTATAATATATCAAATTAAGATTTTACATATGGGGAAGATACATATGCAAAATATTCTGACAGAAGGGTGGTGTCGGGCAAAAAGATCGGTTTTTTTAAATGTTGGTTGGAGTAAAAAAATAAGGGGCTAAGTAGTACTTAGTTCTAAAAAAATTGGGGGAAAGAAAATGGCGGCTAATTTTGCTTATTTGAACACTCGTGATTTTGAGTTTATAGCCCAAGAGTGGCTACCTACCGAGCAAGTTTTTTCTTACAAAGAATTTGTTGATTATTATTCTAAAGATGAAGTAAGGTCAGTTTTAGAACCTTTCCGTAAAATGTGTAAAGAAGTGGTAGAACCTACTAATGAAGATGGTAATTCCCATCCTTGTCATTTTGAAAATGGTAAAGTAACGACTCCTCCTACTTTTGGTGCCCTTTTCCACAAACTGCAAGAAGATGGTTGGGGAACGGCTAATATTGACGAAGGCGAAGAGGCTATGACTATGCCTAACGTTCTTTTCGCTATGTGTCAGGAAATGTTATCCGCTGCTAACCCGGCTTTCATGCCTTATATCGGTTTAACTACCGGTGCGGCTGAGCTAATCCAGGCTTTTGCTTCGGAAGAACTGAAAGAAATGTTCTTACCCAAAATGATGGATGGAACTTGGGCTGGTACTATGTGCTTAACTGAAGCAACAGCCGGCTCCGATGTAGGGGATATTTTATCTAAGGCTTATCCAACCGACCAGCCTGGTGTTTACAAAATTAAAGGTAATAAAATATTTATAACCGGTGGAGATAATGATTTTACTGAAAACATTATTCATCTATACCTGGCCAGAGTTGAAGGTGCTCGGGCTGGAACCGGCGGTATTTCACTATTTGTTGTACCAAAACTTTGGGTTAATGAAGATGGCAGTTTGACTGATAATGATGTGCAAACTACCGGTATTGAACATAAAATGGGACAATTCGGCTCCGCCACAGCTTCACTGGCTATGGGTGAAAATGATGGCTGCCGCGGCTGGTTAATCGGTGACCCACCTGGAGAAGATGGCAAAGCTAAAGGCATGGCGCAAATGTTCCAATGCATGAACTATGCCCGCTTAGGAACTGGCCTATTAGGTTTAGCTTGTGTGGCTAATGCTACATATAATGCCCGTGAATATACTAAAGACCGGGTTCAAGGTCGTCCTTTAACCGATATGAGAGGTGACCGTATAAATATAATTAAACATGAAGATATTCGCCGCACCCTGTTGCAAGGTAAAGCTCATGTAGAAGTATTCCGGGCCATGATTTTGAAGACTTACTTCATGTTTGACATTCGTTATAAAGATCCTGATCCGGCTAAGAGAGAAGAAGCTAATGATTTCATCGAAGTAGTTACCCCCTTATGCAAAGCATATCCAACTGATGAAGCCTGGTGGCTAATCGGAGAAGCTATTCAAGCTTATGGCGGATACGGCTATTGTGAAGAATACCCGGTTTCTCAAATTGCCCGTGATGTAAAAATCTACTCCATTTGGGAAGGAACTAACTACATCCAGGCTCTAGACTTACTAGGCCGTAAATGGACCATGAAACAAGGTTCAGTTTATGCTAAATGGTTTAAGCAAGTACAAGATTTCTATGAAGCTAATAAGAATGCCGCCGGATTTGAAAAAGAATTCGAAAAATTCGGCAGAGCTCTTACTGCCTTAGCCGAAACTCAAATGGCTATCGGCGGATACTTTGGCGCAGGTAAAATAGGCATGATGCCTCTCTATGCCCGCCGAATCTTAACTGCTACCTCCATGGTTTATGGCGCATGGTGTATATTAGAGCAAGCTCTTATTGCCAACAAACGGGCAGAAGAAGTGGGAGCAGACCACTATGATTATGAATTCTATGTGGGCAAAGTTTACTCCGCTCGCTACTTTGTAAATAACGTAGTGCCGCAAGTATGGACTATTGCCGATATCGTAAAAGAAGGCGACGATTCTGCTATCCAAATCCCATTAGGATCTTTTGATTATTAAAAAATAGTTTTTTAAAAATGCTGACCGGGAACGGTCAGCATTTTTTTTTTGCGGTGGAATGGGTGGATTCCAGCGCCCACATCCCATATAGGAGCAGCCTAGACTTTTTGCCTAAAAAGGACCCTGCTTATGCAGTTTATAATCCTAAAAAGCCCAATCTATTTTCTATATATATAACAAAATAAAAGTATAAACATACTAAAGTCAGAATTCCGACTATTCCTGCAAAAATATTAAATTTCAAATCATGCTTTTTGAGGCATTCAGGACATAGACCTACATTTTCTACTTCCAGCGAACATCGCACACAATAGTTTATTTGCTTATCACACATCTTCATCCCATCCTTAATTATTAAATTTCATATTTATAACTATACGAGCAAGAAACATGCCATACAGCAGCTTAGCTTAAAGTAAGGTGTTTAAAGGTATAGAGAGGCGTGTAAATAGCTGCAAGAAAAATTAGTTGTTTCATAGTTGTTCCTTGGAACAGCTGTCCCAAATAAAAAATGTGCCAAAACAGAACACCGCCATGAAAATAAAAAATTATATTCATCAATGGAAAGCAAGTTTACAGGGGTGTTCAGATTTATTCACTTAGCAAAATTATTTACAAAAATTTGAATGGCATGACTATTGCGTTATACAGGCATAGTCTCGTTTGAATTTAGAAGCTCTATTTTTAATGAGGAGGTGAATAAAGGGCACTTCATAACCGGATTAGGACAAAGCCGGTGAAGTATGCATACATACATTAAAATAAAGGCTTAGTTCTATTTGTGTACCCAATACCTGACAGATAATTAAAAGGAGGAATATATTAATATGAACAGCCAACGTAGTATACCCATCCCTGAGGATAATGCTCCCTTAAACGGTATAATGATCTTTGTCTGGATTTTCGCTTGGTTAGCCCTTGTTTTAGATGTTATGGATTGGCAGTTGGTATCAGTATCAGCTTCGTTGTTGTTAAGTGAATTTAATATGTCGAGTTCGGCTCTGGGTCTAGTACTTGGTGCGCCATTATTAGGTGCTGGAATTGGGGGGCTGATTTCAGGTATTTTATCTGATAAATATGGCCGGGTAAATATTATGATAGTATGCCTAGTATGGTATTCAATTTTTACCATATTATTTGCGTTTGCAAACAGTCTGGAAGTTATGATCGCGTTAAGGATTTTAGTGGGACTTGGACTCGGAGCCCAGTGGGGTGTTGGTAATACTCTAGCAGCTGAAACTATACCTGCCAGATTGCGAATAATGACTTCAGCTGTTATACAGACAGGTTTTGCTTTTGGCCCTATGCTGGCAGCATGGTTAGGTAAAATGATTATGCCGGACTTTGGATGGAGACCGCTTTTTTATGTTGGTGCCATTGGGTTTATTCTAGCTGTATTGGCTAAAATATTTATTCCTGAAACTGAAGCATGGCTGAAATCAAAACAAAAGGCTCAAGAAACCGGCTTAAAGATGGGGAATTTTGCTAAACTTTTCAGTACCGAGATATATGAATTTACAGGGACAAGTATACGCAGAAATACTATTGGAGCATTTTTCATGGTGTTGTTTACCTTACTGGCATATTGGAGTGCCATGAGCTGGATTCCAAACTGGCTGGTAGCAGAACGGGGAATGGATATTGTCAAATCAATGAATTATATTATGTTCCTTAATATAGGCGGTGTACTCGGTTATCTAGTCTTTGCTTACATTGCCGATCGCTATGGAAGAAAGAAACCTGCCTATGTGGCCCTGGCTGCTTCTTTTGTAGCAGTATTAATATTTGTTAGCATCACTGACCCGTCCAAGATGCTAATGTTTGCGCCTGTCTATTCTTTTATCACTTATCCGATATTCGGTCTCTTCGGTGGATATATGTCGGAACTATTCCCGACTGATATAAGAGCAACTGGTGTCAACGGTATTTATAATCTTTCCCGTATGGTTTCTTTCTTTGGTCCCTCTATTTTGGGAGGTATTGCGGCAACAACTTCATTTACATTTGCTATTGGAGGCAGCGCTTTCATGTATTTGTTTGCTATAATACCGCTAATTTTCTTGCCGGAAACAATTAAAAAAGTGAACCCCGTACAGAGCCTTAATATAAAACATTAGAAATAGTAGCAGGTGATTGAGGGAGGAAGAACATGAACATATTAAAGTCCTCATTTTTTTTAATTCCATCCGTCATTATTTTTTGCGGAGTTACTTTATTGTATTGGACGAGTATTGATCAAGGGTTTTCTTTTAAAGACAAAGTATTTTATTGGTTAAGTTATTTACTAGTAATGGTTTTTTTGCAATTTGTTATTTATGTAAATGCCAGAAGAAATAAGCAAATTGTTGATGAATTGGATAAGTAATTTAATAAATGTTCACCACAGGAAAATTGAAGTGAAACATCAGTTATTTAAGATGTTTCACTTCAACTGATTTCTGGATACAAATATTAAACGATATGTGACAGAGAAGCTAGCTTAGAAAGATATTAAGGATTATTGTATGCTCTTATCTGCCCAAGGTGATTCTGCAGAATGCCATGCTCAAAGGCTTAATACCAAATGGAGACGTTTAATTATTCTGGCCCAGAATTAAAGCGGATAAAAAAAGTGTCCCGCGCACAAGTGTCCCGCACACATGTGTCCCAAAACAAGACGTTGAGATAAATAGAAATAAGTAGATTATCTTGAAACTGATTTAAGTAAAAGTTTTTATATGCCTAGATACTTGGTCTTACGCAACTTATAAAGAAAAAAATCTGTAATTGGCATAATATTTGCTATTTAGAGGGTGAGAGAAGATAAGGGGGACTTAGAGCATGGAAGGCAAGACTATCCAAGATATAAACATAGGGGATAAGGATACCTTTACTAAAACAGTTACTGAATATGATATTTACAATTTTGCAGGTGTTACCGGTGATATGAATCCCATGCATATAAATCATGAATATGCCAAAGAAACACCTTTTGGCAGCCGAATTGCCCACGGAATACTGGCCTTAGGATTTATATCTACAGTTCTGGGCACTAAAATACCTGGTCCTGGCAGCATATATGTAAAACAATCGTGCCAGTTTGTTAAACCGGTACTTATTGGCGATACCATAACCGCAACAGTGGAGGTGACTGAAAAAGACGAAAGTAAAAATCGGGTATATTTGCGTACGTATTGTACCAATCAGAAAGGTGAAGTGGTCTTGGAGGGTGAGGCTCTTATGATACCAAGAAAGGAGAGAGTAAAAAGTGGGATATGAATATAGCGCCATAAGCTGCCATTTAGAAGACCATATTATGTTAGTTAAGCTAAATCGCCCCGAAGTGATGAATGCTTTGAATGAAACCGTATTTGCTGAACTGGAGGACGCTTTTAACAGAATGCGGACTGATAAAGACATAAAAGTGGTAGTTATTACCGGTGAGGGGGAAAAATCATTCGCATCAGGTACGGATATAACTAACATGGCCCAATTTTCATTAGTCGAAGCCCGAAGCTTTGCGGGGCAGATAGTATTTGGCGGACAACAGGCTATAGCTAATTTTCCCCGGCCGGTAATAGCGGCCATAAATGGTTATTGCTTTGGCGGAGGCTGTGAAATTGCCCTGTGCTGTGATATTCGGGTCGCTTCTGAAAAAGCAAAATTCGGGCAATTAGAAATCAATGTAGGTATTATTCCTGGCGGCGGAGGGACCCAGCGGTTACAGAGGTTAATTGGGATTAACCTGACCAAAGAAATGGTTTATACCGGACAGATTATTGACGGAAAAAGAGCCTATGAAATAGGGCTGGTTAATCATGTAGTGCCCCATGATGAGGTTCTTAGTAAAGCTATGGAGATTGCAAAAATCATCAGCGGGAAGTCCGGATTTATATTGGAACTGGCTAAATCTGCTATTGATAAAGGAGCAGATATAGATTTAGAAACCGGCTTGAAAACTGAAATTGAGTTATTCGCCGAGTGTTTTGCTACCTCTGATCAAAAAGAAGGGATGGCAGCTTTTATTGAAAAGAGAAAAGCACATTTTATTTTGTAGTTTATATCCGGATTGCTATATAAAGGTTGGTCAGCAGATGAAAGTGGCAGATATTTTCAGAAGAAAGAAAGGTGGTTTAAAAATGGAAGTTAAAAGCATTGCGATTATTGGTGCGGGGGCTATGGGTCAAGGAGTTGCTCAAGTAAGTGCTTTGGCCGGTTATGATGTCGTTCTTAACGATATCAGTGAAAACACCCTGGAAAAAGCAGTTGCGGGAGTAAAAAAGAATCTGGCCAGAAATGTGGAAAAGGGCAAGCTGACTGAAGATGAAATGAATCTGGCCATAGGCAAAATCACAGTAACGACCGAGCTGCAAGATGCTTTAAAAGAAGCCGATTTGGTTATCGAATGTGTTTTTGAAAATCTGGGTTTAAAACAAAGAATTTTTAAGGATTTTGAAAAATACTGCAAGCCGGAAGCTATTTTGGGCAGCAATACTTCAGCTATACCTATTACGGAAATAGCCAGTGTAACCGACCGGGGGGATAAAGTCATCGGCATTCATTTTATGAACCCGGTACCCCTTATGAAAGGTGTGGAAATCATCCGTGGTCAGTTGACTTCGGATGAAACTATGGCTGCCACTCTGGAATACATTAAAAGAATTGATAAAGAGGCGGCTATTGCCGTAGATTATGCAGGCTTTATTGTGAGCCGATTATTAGATGTTTTAATGAATGAGGCAGTAAAGCTAGTTGAGGAAGGCAACTCCCCGGAGGATATTGATAAAGCTATGAAACTTTGTGCCGGACATCCTATGGGGCCTTTGACCTTGCTGGATTTGGTAGGGGCTGAAATTGCTATGCACGGAATGGAAACGATGGAACGTGACTTTGGTGATCGCTATAAACCGCATCCGCTGCTGAAAAAGAGAGTTTTAGCCGGTCTTTTAGGGCGTAAAACCGGTAAAGGTTTCTATGATTACGAATAAATGTGAGGTGCAGATATGAGAAGTAATAAAGAGTTGTTCGACCTGACGGGGCAAGTTGCTATAGTGACCGGTGGAGCTGCGGGCATTGGTGTGCAAATGGCTTATGCATTAGCTGAGGCGGGTGCCAATGTGGTTATAGCCGCGAGGAAATTAGATCGCTGTCAAGAGGCCGCAGAAAAGATGGAATCTGAACTGGGAATAAAAGTTATGCCAGCCAGAGTGGATGTAAGCAAACCCGAGGAAATTGACGAATTATATGATCTGGTAATGAAAGAATTTAAACGGGTAGATATTCTGGTCAATAATTCAGGAGCTACTTGGGGAGCACCCTCATTAGAATACCCACTGGATGGATGGAAAAAGGTAATTGACACTAACCTTACCGGTTCCTGGCTGATGGCTCAAAAAGCGGGGCAAATCATGGCTAAACAAAAGTATGGAAGGATAATTAATCTGGCTTCACTGGCCGCATTTGTAGGTGCGTCCGCAGAAATAATGGATGCAGTAGCATACCAGGCCAGTAAAGCGGCTATAGCGGGGTTAACTAAAGACCTGGCTGTAAAATGGGCAGAGCATAATATTACCGTTAATGCTATTGCTCCGGGGTGGTTCCCAACCAAGATGACTTTGGGAACGCTGGATAAAAGTGAGGAGCTTATGCTTAATTCTATACCTATGCGACGTTTTGGTGCCGATGATGAACTGAAAGCTGCCACTTTATTCCTGGCTTCCCCGGGAGCCAGTTATTGTACTGGCATTATTCTCAGTGTAGATGGTGGTTGGGTAGCCCACTAATAAAGGATTTTAAAGGAGTGTTAGGATATGAGTTTTCAAAAAAATAAAGATGATATTGTTTGCATAAGTGCGGTCAGAACTCCTTATGGACGCTTTGGCGGCTCCATGAGAGATATTGATATTTATGATCTGGGTGCAATCGCTATGAAAAATGCCATGGAGAGAATTAATCTCGACCCCAAGTTGATTGACGAAGTATGGTGGGGGAATGGCGATACTACTAACTGCAAAGACCCCTATACTCCGGTAGTAGCCCGCCAGACGATGCTGAAAGCTGGAATCTCGCCGGAAACCCCGTCTTTGGCGTTTGATCAGGCCTGCACTTCAGCTATGTCAACCGTAAAATATGGAGCCAGAAGCATAAAGCTGGGGGAAGCCAAAATAATAATGACCGGCGGTTCAACCAGTTTTAGCACCGTTCCTTTCCTGCTGCGTGATATTAGATGGGAAGGTAAAAAACATAGCTCCTTCATGATGGAAGACCCCATTATACCTCTGGGATATAAAGACTATGCGCCGGTAGCAGTTGACTCTGGCGATGTTGCTATTGAGTATGGTGTATCCAGAGAAGAGCAGGATGAATTAGCCCTGGCCAGTCACCAAAAATATGGGGCAGCTTGGGAACGTGGTTTCTTTAAAAATGAAATGGTTCCCTATGAAATAACCAAAAAAGATAAAAAAGGTAATGTTCTTTCCAGCAAGGTGCTAGATCAAGATGAACAATATCGTTCTGATATTACTATGGAGGCTTTAGCCAAATTAAAGCCCATTTTTGGAAATCCCACCTGTACGGCCGGTAATGCTCCGGGCATGAATGATGGAGCTGCTGCCCAGATATTTACCACCAGAGAAAATGCTGAAGCTAATGGCTGGGAAGTAATTTATACTTTGGTGGCTATTTCAGCCATAGCCTTACAACCTAGAATCATGCCGGTTTCCCCTGCATTTGCCATAAAGAAATGCCTGGATGAAGCCAAGTTGTCTATGGATGATATTAAATTCATCGAAATTAATGAAGCCTTTGCCTGTGTACCCCTAGTCTCCTGTAAGCTACTTTCTAATGACAGATGGTTAAGCAGCAGCTATGAAGATATGGTGGCAGAGGTTTCTCAGCAGCCTATTTTGGATAATGACCCCATTAAATATGAAGCCTTGAAGCAGAAATTAAATGTGAACGGCAGCGCTATTGCAGCCGGTCATCCTAATACATCCAGTGGAGCCCGCGTCATGATGACTGCCGCATACAATCTGAAAGAAAATGGTGGCGGCTATGCTGCCTGTGCTATTTGCGGCGGACTGACTCAAGGTGCCGGAGCTATTATCTGGGTTGACTAGTATTTGTTTATTTCCCATTTTAGCTGCAGGGTAATAAAAGTAATTTTCTTATCCTGCGGCGATTCCCCCATCTATTCTTAGTGCTGGGGGAGAGCAATTTTGGAATTTCTCCCCCCGCACCTTACTTTTAAAAATGAGGAGGTTAATAAAAAGCTATGAAAATACTGGAAGGATTAAAAGTAGTTGATTTAACTCGCGTTTACACGGGGCCTTTCTGTAGTCAAATTTTAGCTGATATGGGTGCCACTGTTATCAAAGTGGAAGATGACGGCCCTAATTCCAATGAAAGAAGCTGGCCGCCTTTTGCAGTGGGAACCCAGGAATCTACGTATTTTATTGGATTAAATCGGGGTAAAAGAAGCATCGAGCTAAATTTAAAAGAAGATGAGGCCAAGGGGATATTTTATGGTTTAGTTAAAGACGCTGATATAGTCATGGAAAATTTTGCTCCCGGTGTAGCTGACAAACTGGGGGTAGGTTTTGAAGCCTGTAAAAAAATAAAAACTGATATTATATACCTTTCTATTTCCGCTTTTGGTCAGTATGGACCTTTCAGCAAGCTTCCGGGTTATGATGCCCTGGCCCAGGCTATGGGCGGACTTATGAGCATTACCGGTTTACCGGAATTACCGCTTAGAGTCGGCTCCTCGATCGGAGATGTAATTGCAGGGCTTTACGGATGTATTGGCCTTTTAGGAGCAGTTAACTACCGGAATAAGACCGGCGAAGGGCAGCACATTGATGTATCGTTGGTTGATTGTATTTTCACCTGTCTGGAAAATAGTGTTCCCGCTTATACGATTACTGGCAGACCTACTAAAAGGCAAGGAAGCCGGCATCCTGACGGCGGCCCTTACGATGTTTATAAGTGTAAAGACGGATTTGTCATTGTGGTGGCTTCCAATGAAAAATTGTGGGGCAATATGACCAAGTTAATGGGAGTGCCGGAAATGGCAACTGATCCTAAATTTAATAGTAATGCAGCTAGGCTGCAAAATATTGAAGAGATGACTGATTTTATTAACAACTGGATGAAAGATTATTCGGTAGAGGACATGGTAGCTATGTTGCGGGAGGCCAGAGTAGCAGTTGCTCCTATACTTGAAGTACCGCAGATTTGTGAAAGTGAAAATACTAAAGCCAGAAATATGCTGGTTGAATATGAACATGCTACCGCCGGGAAAATCAAGCTGGCTGGTAATCCTATTAAATTTAGTGCCTATGATGCTATCGCTGAACTACCGCCGCCATTTAAAGGACAGCATACTCAAAATATATTAAATGAACTGGGTTACAGTGAAGAACAGGTTCAGGGATTGCTGGATAAAGGTATTATTGGTGACGGCTTTATTACTAGAGCAGAAAAAGGGACTGAAAATAAAAGCGTGTAGCCATTAATGATATATGGAAAAAGTGTTAAGGGGGTTTTGCGAAAGTGGCAACTAAATTTGCAAGCAGAAGGAATATTGATTTTTTGATCAACGAAGTATTCGATGTTGCATCACTTAATCGGTTCCCATATTTCGAGGACCATGATGAAGAAACTTTTAGAATGGTTATTGATACTGCCATGAAAATCAGCACTGATTTAATGTTTCCTTATTTTAAGGATATGGATGTCCAACCGCCTTATTGGAAAGAGGGGAAGGTATATGTACATTCGGCAATGGTACCCTTTCTCGAAGAAATGGGGCAAGGGGGATGGATTCAAGCGGAAAAGCCTTATGATATCGGGGGACAGCAGCTGCCGCTGACTATTAAGGAGATAGCCTATTTTCTCTTTGGGGCCGCTAACTATTCCATGAATGTATATCCCATGCTGACTGCCGGTGCAGCTAATTTGATTTATGAATTTGGTACGCAGGAAATGAAAGATATGTATCTGGAGAAAATGTATGCCGGTAAATGGCAGGGTACTATGGCTCTGACCGAGCCCGATGTGGGAAGTTCTTTGGGAGATATTACTACAATTGCCGAGCCAACCGAGCATGGATACTACATGATAAAAGGTAAAAAGATTTTTATTTCTGCCGGCAACAGTAATGTGACGGAAAATATTGTGCACTTAATGCTGGCCAGATTAAAAGATGGTCCATCAGGTGTGCCGGGTATTTCTTTGTTTGTTGTGCCAGAATACCGCATTAATGAAAAGGGAGAAATGGAATACAATGATGTGGCCTGCGGAGGCATCGAGCATAAGCTGGGCTACAAGGGTTCTCCGATATGTCAGCTCAGCATGGGCGAAGAGAAAAACTGCCGGGGTTGGCTGGTAGGAGAATTGGGGCAAGGATTGGCCCAGATGTTCAAAATGATGAATGAAGAAAGAATCAACATAGGAATAGGGGCAGTTAGTAAAATATCGGGGGCTTATTATGCAGCTTTAGAATATGCCCAGCAAAGAAAGCAAGGCCGTAAAGCTGACCAGAAAGACCCGACCACACCCATGGTGGACCTGATTGAACATGCGGATATTAAGAGAATGCTTCTTTTCCAAAAAGCGGTAATGGAAGGATCACTGGCTTTGGCCATTCAGGTTTCTATGTATCAGGATTTAATGAGTGTGGGAGAAGAATCGGAAGAAAACGGCATGCTGGTAGACTTTTTAATCCCGATTCTTAAAACTTATCCCTCAGAAATGGGTATTCTAGCCACCAGTGCAGCTATACAGATACATGGTGGTTATGGGTTTTGTGGAGATTTCCCGGTAGAGCAATATTACAGGGATATTCGTATCGACCCTATTCATGAAGGTACTACCGGCATTCAGGGCCAGGATATTTTGGGGCGTAAAGTAAGTATGAATAAAGGAAAAGCTTTTGAGCTGTATATCAGTGAAATTGAGAAAAGCATAAATAAGGCCAAGGACTTTCCGGAACTTATTAAACCAGTAGGTGAACTGGAAAGGGCGGTTAATTTGATGAAGGATTTGACCGCCGAACTACTGGACAAAAAGGCCGAGATTTCTAAAGAAACGTTTTTAGCAGATAGTGTCCTGTATCTCGAATTTATGAGTCAAATTGCTATTGCCTGGCAATGGCTGGAAATGATGCGGGTGGCAATTAACGCATTGAAAGGGCCGATTTCTGATCAGGATAAGGCTTTTTATCAAGGTAAAGTTTATAGCGGACGCTATTTCTTTGACTATGAGCTCATCAAAATTGACAGCTTAGCTATAAGACTGCGCTCTGATGATAAAGTCACAGTAGAAATAACCAGAGAGTATTTTGAAGATTAATCAATGTGCTTAAGCAGAGTGAAGGGCAGCACAAAAGGAGAGAAAAGCGTGTTTGAAATTATCAGGAAAGAGGAGCTGGCAGCGAATATAAAGCTGATTGAAGTAACAGCGCCGGAAATAGCAGCTAAAGCCCGCCCCGGTCAATTTATTATTTTGCGCATAGATGAAAAAGGTGAACGGATACCTCTAACTATAGCTGATTTTGACCGGGAAAAAGGCACCCTGGTTCTAATCTTTCAGGAAGTGGGGAGAAGCACGAGGGATATGGGGCAGATGAAAGAGGGAGATAAAATACTTGATCTGGTAGGTCCTCTAGGCAGAGCTTCCGAGATTGGAAAGTACGGACGGGTAATCTGCATAGGCGGGGGAGTAGGAATAGCACCTGTATATCCCATCACCCGAGCTCTAAAAGAATCAGGAAATGAGGTTATTGCGATAATTGGTGCCCGTTCCCGGGAACAGTTGATACTAGCAGAAGAAATGCAGGCAGCCAGTGACCAGATATATATAGCCAGTGATGATGGCAGTATAGGAGAACCGGGCTTTGTTACCGATATCCTGGCTAATATTTTGGCGCAGGATGTTGTGGTGGATTTAATAGTAGCGATAGGGCCACTGCCCATGATGAAAGCAGTATCAGAAATTAGCAGGCCTTACCAAATAAAGACTATAGTCAGCATGAATCCTATCATGGTGGACGGAACGGGAATGTGCGGAGCCTGCCGGGTAGCGGTAGGTAGTGAAACTAAATTTGCCTGTGTAGACGGCCCCGAATTTGACGGACATCAAATAGACTGGTCAATAGCTCAAGCGAGAAGCCGGATGTTTGCGGAAGAAGAAAATATAGCTATGCAGCACAATTGTTCAGGAGGTGAATGCCGGTGCCAAAAGATAAAGTGAGAGTAGAGCGGCAAGCTATGCCTCATCAGGAAGCTGCCCAACGGGTAAAAAACTTTAGCGAAGTAGCGCTGGGATATAGCGAGGAACAAGCGCTTTTGGAAGCATCACGCTGTTTGGACTGCAAGAAACCGACTTGTATTGAAGGTTGTCCGGTAGAAGTAGATATACCTGTATTTATAAAATACCTCAAGGAAAAAGATTATCAAAGGGCCATTGACACTATAAAGGAAAAAAACAACCTGCCGGCCATTTGTGGAAGGGTATGCCCCCAGGAAAACCAATGTGAGAAATATTGCATAGTAGGGAAAAAACAGGCTCCCGTGGCTATAGGAAGATTAGAAAGATTTGTGGCCGATTGGGAAATAAGGCAGCCCTTTAAACAGCAAGAAAAGGACACCATAAAAAACGGTAAGAGTAAGAAAGTGGCCGTAATAGGAGCCGGGCCGGCAGGATTAACTGCAGCAGCCGATTTGGCCAGGTTCGGGCATGAAGTAGTGATTTTTGAAGCCCTGCATACCCCGGGGGGCGTATTAGTATATGGCATCCCTGAATTTAGGCTGCCAAAAGCCATAGTGGAGAGAGAAATTGAAGGAATTAAGAAACTGGGGGTTCGGATAAAGACCAATATGGTAATAGGAGCGATTAATACTGTTGATGAGCTGCTGGAAAAAGGTTTTAGGGCAGTATTTATTGGCACTGGGGCCGGTTTGCCATATTTCATGGATATACCCGGAGAAAACCTGAACGGAGTATATTCAGCCAATGAATTTCTGACTCGTACTAACTTGATGAAAGGCTATATTTTCCCCGAATATCTAACTCCCATACGGGTAGGTAAAAGAGTAGCCGTAATAGGAGCGGGAAACGTAGCGATGGACAGTGCCCGGACTGCTTTAAGACTGGGAGCTGAGAAATCATACATAGTATACCGCCGCTCGGAAAAAGAGATGCCGGCCCGAGAAGAAGAAATAGAACACGCCCGGGAAGAAGGAGTAAAGTTTAAGCTCTTGAGTAGTCCGATAGAGATTATTGGTGATGGAAAGGGTTGGGTAAAAGCCTTGAAATGCCAGAGATTCCAGTTGGGAGAGCCTGACGAATCAGGCAGATGCCGCCCGGTAGCTATAGCGGGGTCGGAATATGAAATGGAAATGGATACCGTAGTAATGGCCATAGGGCAAGGCCCGAACCCGCTGGTTCCCCGGACGACTCCAGATCTAAAGTTAAATCGCCATGGCAATATAATCGCAGAAGAAGTAAGCGGTCAGACTAGCAAAATAGGAGTATTTGCCGGTGGAGATATTGTAACCGGAGCGGCCACAGTAATTCAGGCCATGGGTGCCGGCAAGAAGGCTGCCCGTGCTATTAATCTATATTTGAATGGCAGATAGTGGTTAATACCTTAAATATATTAAACCCTATACTGAATTGAATCATAAGGGGGGATTGTTTATAGTCTATTTTTTTTCTTCATAAATAGGGAGATTTATGAGAATCGGGGAGGAATTAGAAAATGAGTAATGTTGGATTAAACACTGTGACACCTGAAACAAACAAACGTTGGGTAATGGTAGGCTTAGTTTCCTTGGCTATTGCTATAAACTATCTGGATAGGGTAAATTTCGGCGTAGCTACACCTACTCTTATGGAGACATTTAACTTGAGCGCAGCTCAAATGGGAGTTTTAATGTCGGCTTTTTTCTGGTCTTATACACTGACTATGCTCCCCGCCGGTGCACTTTTAAACCGCTTTGGTCCCAAGCATGTGATGTTTGGTTCTGCGTTAGGATGGGGACTAGTAACTATGCTGGTAGGTGCTTGCAGTAGTTTCGCTTCTTTCTTGGCTATCAGAATTGGATTAGGCCTTACGGAAGCTCCAGGATTTCCGGCCAGTGCACGGGTAGTTTCCGTATGGGTACCCGTCAAAGAGCGAACTTTTGCTTCAGCGTGTTTTGATTGTTGTGCCCGTTTAGGTTCTGCATTTGCACCTCCGATTGTTGCTTGGATCATCATCCATTGGGGCTGGAAAATGTCATTTGTTATTACTGGAGGTATAGCAGTTATTTATTCGTTTATTTGGTTGCTTTGTTATCACGAGCCAGATGATCATCCTAGTATATCGGCAGCAGAATTAGCCTACATAAGACAAGATGAAGTTATAACAGACGAGGGTAAGGTTCAAGTTAAACCGATTCCGATGTATAAGTTATTACTGTACCCGGTAGTGGCAAAGGTTACTGTGGCTTATGCTCTATATTTATATGTTTGGACAGTTTTTAATACTTGGATGCCGGCTTATTTTGTTCAAGCCCGAGGTCTTACTCTTCAAGAGATGGGATTTGCGGCCATGTATCCATACATAGCGGCAGTTATATGTGAATTACTGGGAGGTAAGTTCTTTGACAGTTGGTATGCCAAGGGGGCTACTGTTACTACTCTAAGGCGTACAGGTATGGGAGTAGGATTGATTGGCTCCGCATTATTTATCTTCTTGTGCATGCAAGCAACTACTGCAACTATGGCAATCGTTTGGTTATGCTGTTTTATGGGTATTTTCGCTTTTGGAGCCTCCAATGTATGGGCAATTCCAAGTGACATAGCACCTTACGGTCAAGCGGGTGGCGTAGGCGGAATATATAACTTTGTAGGTAACTTTGGGGCCCTTTTTGCTCCCATGGTGACTGGATTCCTGGTGGGCTCTAAATACGGTTACAATGGAGCTTTTGCGGTATGTGTAACTTTTGCGGTGATTGCAGCTATGCTCTTTATATTTAATAAATACGATCGTCTTGAGCCGAAAGAATCGGATTTAGTGGCCTAAGAAGGAGGTATGAACATGGATCTTAGTTTAAGACTAGATGAAAAAGTAGCTATTGTGACTGGTGGTGCGATGGGAATCGGCTTTGGTATGGTAGAAGGCTTAGCTTCTGTTGGCGCGAATGTGATTATTGCCGATATTAACAAAGAAGCTGCCGAAAAAGCTGCGGCTAAAATTAGCGCTGATGGAGGAAAGGCAGCAGCTTATGAAGTTGATATTACTGATAGTGAGCAAGTTGATAACTTTGTTAAAGTCATTATTGAACAGTATGGCAAAATTGACATTTTAGTTAATAATGCCGGTATAAACAGGAGAAATCTTTGTGTTAATATGCCGGAAGAAGATTGGAAAAAAATTATTGATATTAATTTAACCGGGGCATGGATTGCTGCCAAAGCGGTTATACCTTCTATGATGCAGCAAAAGTCAGGAAGAATAATCAATGTTTGCTCCATAATGGGCTTTGTCTCGTTACCCGAATTAACCGCCTATTCATCAAGCAAAGGTGGAATCATGCAGTTGACCAAAGCTCTGGCCTTGGAGCTAGCCGATTATAATATTCAGGTTAATGCTGTTGCTCCCGCATATATTCTTACCGAATTGACCTCAAAGCTACAACAGAATAAAGAAATGTATGAAGATTTAATACGCCGGACACCTATGAAAAGATTTGGTACTACTCAAGAAATTGCCGGTCCGGTTGTTTTTCTGGCGTCAGAGCTTACCAGCTTTATGACCGGAGTTACGATACCTGTTGACGGAGGATGGTTAGCCTGGTAAAACACGGTAATTAATAAGGGGGTTGTCATAACTATGTTGATTGCGAGTGGAATTATTTTTCTTATGTTAATTGTTATGTTTTTGCGTGGACATCAAATAGCCAAAGCTAAAGAAAAAATGGTTGAAAGAGTAACCAAAGTGGAAAATGACAGAGCTCAAATCCTGGGTTATTTGCCTTATCATGGGGGGCTTCCATCTATACCTAAACCGCAAAAGCTTAATATAGCAACAACAAATGACAGCCTTCTTTTATTTACTAATGAAGGTGTCAGCGAAAAAGTTATTTATGAAAAGTGTAAAAAAGTAGAGAAGTTTACTACCCGGAAAAGTCCGGATTTAAAAGGAAAAAGTATAGTTTTATGGGGGCCGTTTGTAGGTATCTTTTTGAAACCGAAAATAAGGCATTTTATTGTATTAAACTATCAGGATGGTCATCACAAGGAAAATAATCTTTTGCTGGAAACAGATAGTAAAACAGAGCAGGATAAAATTTACGAGAAAATATATGCAGCTTTTAGGTTAGCAGTAATCTAAAATAAACAATTCTTAATTACTGGTAAATAGGAGGTTATTTTAATATGGATTTCACAGATAAGACAGTTATTATTACCGGAGCTGCTTCAGGAATAGGTCTAAGAACTGCTCAAATATTTTTGCAAAATGGTGCAAAGGTTGCAGCTATAGATATTAATAAAATAGGTTTGGAAGTTTTAAAAGAAGAAAACCCGGACAAGATTGATCAAATATTACTTCTTCCTACTAACATAACCGACAGCAGTGAAGTGGATAAGTCAGTAGCAGGTGTAATTGAATGGTCTGGCCGAGTTGATATTTTGGTTAATTCGGCTGGTATATATGAACAAGCGCTTTTAACTGATATGAGTGATGAGTTCTGGGATAAAACCATAAAGATTAATTTATATGGGACTTTTTACTGTTCGCGCAGTGTAGCTAGAGAAATGATTAAGACTAATTATGGAAGAATTATTAATTTCTCCTCTATTGCCGGGGAAAGAGGATCTGCTGCCAACGGGCATTACAGTGCTACTAAAAGAGGTATCGAAGGCTTTAGCAAAAGTATTGCTCTGGAACTGGCAAAGTATAACATAAATGTAAATTGCATAGCGCCAGGTATTATTAGAACTCCAATATTTAATGATGAAATTCTGGCCGAACGAGGTTCTACATGGCTGCAAAGCATTCCGTTGGGGCGTTTTGGAGAACCGGATGATATTGCTAACGCTGTTTTATTCCTTAGCTCTAAGTATTCCGATTATATTACGGGCATAACTCTCGATGTTAATGGCGGTATGTATATAAGGTAATTAAAAGGGAGGGAAAATTATGTTTAAAAATATACTGGTTCCGGTTGATGGATCAGATCAATCTTTGCAAAGTGCCAGAGTGGCAGTTGATTTGGCAATAAAAAATAACGGGAAAGTCCATTTATTACATGTTATACGTCCATATGCTTTTGACTATATGGGTATGGATGGAAGAGAAATGGTTCCGGGCAATGCCTCCGAAATAGGGGAACGTATTTTAAATAAAATCAAAGATATTGTTACTATAGAGGATGTTAGAGTAAGCAGTGCAATAG
>JAEWZB010000062.1 GCA_023395515.1 Bacillota bacterium | reverse complement strand
CCGCAAGTTAACTCACATTCACCGGAAAAACCGGGACCACCTACCTCGCTTAATCCGTAATTATCCGTAGCCAATATGCCCCAACGGTTTTGTATTTCCTGGCGATATTCCTCGGAAAAAGCTTCACCGCCGAATAAACCTACCTTTAATTTTAAATCATGTTTAGGATCAATACCCATTTCCTCTGCTACTTCTGATAAATGCAAAGCATAAGTGGGAGTACTGACTAAAGCCGTAGTACCAAAATCCTTCATGACCATTAATTGTTTTTCGGAATTACCGCCCGATATAGGTATAACCGTGGCCCCAACTTTTTCCATGCCATATTGCAGTCCATGGGCACCGGTAAATAATCCATATCCAAAAGCAATCTGGGCGGTATCAGCTGCCGTTACCCCTACCATAGTTACCATGCGGGCTATTAATTCCGTCCATATATCCAGGTCATTTTGGGTACAGCCCACCACCGTTAACTTACCGGTAGTACCGGAAGAAGCATGTAAACGCACTATTTTTTCCTGGGGTTCAATAAACATACCAAAGGGATAATTATCCCGGAAATCATCTTTTATGGTTAAAGGCAATTTACTTAGGTCCGCTAATTTTTTCAAATCATTAGGCTTAAAGCCCACCGCATCGAATTTTTCCTGGTAAATTGGTGACTTGCTGTATACCCGTTCTAAAGTAGCTTTCAATCTGCTCAGTTGCAGTTTTTCCATTTCTTCTCTGGGCATACATTCCATGGCTTGGTTCCAGATATTCATAACAATACTCTCCCCTAACTACTGTTCTACATTTTTAACTTTATTAAAATAAACCGACTAGTCCTATAAATTTAGTTAAGTAGGGCATGGAAAAAAGACTAAGTAAGAGAAGACTATTTTAGTCGCGGATAGCTAAATTTCAGAAATGAAGATAGGTTTAGGCTACCTACCATACTACCGTCCTCTAAGTATAATCTCCCTGTTCCTCTGCTATAGCCGCAGATACTGCCATTTTACTCTTATAATATGAGCCTGGCCATATACCTTAAAGTATACCTTGATGATAATTATCTGTCATTATCTATCCTAATCTTTTTGAGCAGCTAATAGTTCCTGAACCATAATCGTTATATTACGCAATGATTGTTCATCAGAAAAATCAATCGACATTAGAGTCTCTTTAATGATTTCATCTATTTCGGCTGATTTTGCCCCTGCTTGCCATTGAGTAAGATTTTCCAGAAAATCATTACCTTTTTCGCCTTTTTCCTCGTTCCAAATCAATTCCAGCAGATTTAATAGAAAATACATCTCCGCTTCATTTATCTGCTTTTTAAAACATAAATCCATAATGACACTAGCAGTTGCATTATATATCTTCTTAAAGTCAGTGTCATTAACCGGCATTTTAATGAATCCTTTCCGCATCCTTCATAATTTGCTTCTGCATATCGAAATTAATGGGAATTCTTACTCCACTTCGGCCATCACGGTTTTTATCAATTAAAATATAATAATTAGGATTATGGTATTTTTTAAGCTCTTCATTTTCCTCCAGCTCTTCCCGGGGAATGGGAGATAGCTTTAGCATCAGGTCACACTCATTTTTCATCCTTTTCGCTCCCTGCAAGCTGCCATCAGGATTAAGCTGCACCAGACACATTACCACTATCTTAAGATTTTGCGCCAACAGCTTTTGAGTTTTAACAATTTGTTCCAGCATCTGCCACTCTTGCAGTTTAGGATCACTTTTTTCCATACGGCCTACGTAGTCTACTATCATCATATCTATATTCTTTTGGGCTTTAAATTTCCGGGCTACGGAAATGGTTTTTTCCGGGGTAAGATTGGGGCAGGGATAAGAATAAAAACCACTTTCCCGCAAACGGGAATAGCCGCTGAATATCAAAGATAATTCGGTTTCATTAATGTCACCGCTGCGAATCCGGTCATGCTCAATACCGGATAAAATAGACCCCCAACGCAAGGCTACCTGTTCCCGGCTCATTTCTGTATTTAGATAAAGTAAATTTTGTCCTGCTTCTACAGCTATAGCTTTCGCCGTATGCAAGGCAAAGGCGGTTTTGCCATGGCCGGTTTGGGCACCGAGAATAATAAGGTCACCAGGTTTATAGCCTAAGGTTATATGATTAAGATTATCAAAGCCGGTAGGTAAGCCATCTAAAGGCAAAACTCCTTTATGCAGCTCTTTGATCTCCTTAAACCTTAAAAATCTGCGTTCAACCTCATCATATCCTGCCTTAGCTACCTCGGGAGGAGTATCCACTTTATCATCAATTTCTAAGGCGGTTAGATTAGTCAACTCTTCTTCTGCTTCCATTAAGAGTTGTTCAACCTCCGCTTCAGTATGCTCGGAAAGCCTTTGATAACTTTTCCGCAAGAAAAGTTCAAACCTTCTAAGTCTCGATTTATCTTTAACATTTTTAATCCAGTATTTAATATTCTCATCATCAATATAATGTTCTGATATGTATTTTAACTCTTCGATATCCTTAGGATTAGTTAAAAGACCTAAACTATGAGCTTCTTTGAGCAATTCGACAAATGTCGGCCTTATTTCCCTTTCATATAAACTACATAATAATTCGAAAACAGTAGCATGTTTGGGATTATAAAAGTCGGTGGCCAGCAAAGAAGTATGGGCTTCAATACAGGCATCTTCAGAATAAAGCATGGAAGATAAGACCCGGCGTTCACTTTCCAGATCATAAAGTAGTTCTTCCGGCGGATTATTTTTTAATACAGTATTCATATATTCACCATCCATAATAAAAACGGGATTTACTAATCCCGTTTCTAATACTATCAGAAAATATAATAATTTTAAATGTTGGCAGTATTACACATTACTTTTTAGTTCTTCTATACTAGAAGGTGGTACATATATTTCATATTCCGGTGTATCAGGTTTTTTCTTATTAACTGCTGCTGGTTTTTCCTGTTTATTTCTATTTTTAAATTCTTTAATTTCTTTTTCCGCTTCTTCCACTTGTCTGATTTCTTTGCGTAACCAGTTATTTAACACACTATCTATGTATTCCAGTCCGCCATTTTTAGTTCTCTGGCACATTACTTCTCCCGCTTTCATTATCATAGGGTGAGTAAAGCCCCAGTCATAACGCCATTTATAATATACGTTTTTACGGGCTTCAGCCCCCATATCTATGCCGGTGAAGGTGCCAAAGGTAATAATATCAGGATCAAACTGTCTGGTTCGTATGGCTGATTCTTTTTCATTATCCACATAATTTCTAAAATAAATTTCCAGCCCTTCTACGGTATTAATGGAGTATTCCCTTAAATCCCGGGCAATCCGGCTTATATCCTTAGGGTTATACAGCTTTCTTTCAAAACATAGCTCTAACATACACAACAAGAACTCCGGGGTAAAAGCCAGCTCGTCCAACCATTTTTTAAGTTCGTTAGCCATTTTAACACTCATTAAATTGCCGGTTTTCTTGGCAATAAAATCAGCTACTCTTCTATATTGATTATCGGCTAAGGCTAAAATTTCAATATCAGTACTCTTAATCTTTTCCTCCAGCTGCAATTCCAGTTGTTCTATTCTATTTTCATAAGATTCGATTAAACTTTCATAGTCAGCTTGCATATCCTGACTTTTATTATCAGATAAACAGGCATGATCTCTTATAATTAAAGATTCTACTTTAGCAAAAAATGGTTCCAGATAAATCTCTTTATCAGTAAAAGATTTATTATCACTTACTCTCAATATTTGCATTTTATCTAAGCGGGCCAGTTTGCGCGATAATTTCTGTTTGCTTAAAGCCGGGCAAGCCTGTAATACCTGGCCCACCTTAAGGCCGGTTTGATAAAGCGGTTTAGACCTTTCAAAAGCATAAAAAATCGAGGTAATTATACCGATATCTTCCATATCTAAATCTAATTCTTTAGCATAGTAAAAAAGTACTCCTGGTATAGAGGCGTGGCCGAAACGTAAGGCTTCTATGGCAGATGAATTGAAAAACATATAATTTCCCCCAACATCAAAGTAAATAGATTATAGCACGGGAACAAGATTTAGAAAAAAACATAATACTAAGCATTAGATATTAATTGGGAAATAATATCTAATAAAACCAAATAATATCACTAATCTGACTCTTGATAAGCTTGACCTAATTAAATTTAAAACAAAAGCCGGATAAACCCGGCTTTGTTTAACTAATATTCTTTTCTAATCTTTTTAATTCTTGAATAATTTTATCAAAATCTGCTTTACTCCAATTTTCCTTAAACATGGTATGCAATTTCAGTCTTAAGTCTAAATACATTTCTTCCGCGATCATCGCCTTATCCATTTCATCACCGAAAAATTGTTTAGGAATAACCCTTTCACTAGGTTTAAGCTCAAATTCTTCTAACCAATCAGGAATAAAAACCGGGATATTTAATTCACTTCTAATATATTCCGCCAGGGAAACCTGGGATTGTTCCTCTCCATGCACCAGAAATACGCCTTTAGGAGGCAAAACAAAGTTTTTTAACCAGGAAGTCAACCCCGCCCGGTCGGCATGAGCAGAATAAGCTTCAATACTTTCAATATCAGCTTTAACTGCCACTTGTTCCCCATGGATTCTAACTAATTTTTCTCCATCAACTATGCGGCGTCCTAAAGTGCCAATAGCTTGATAACCGACAAATAAAATGGTACTTTCCGGCCTCCATAAATTGTGCTTGAGATGATGTTTAATGCGGCCTGCATCACACATACCACTAGCCGAAATAATAATAGTATTAGCTTTTACCGTATTAAGCTGCATAGATTCTTCCTGAGACCGGGAAAACTTGAGGCTAGGCAAATGCAGGGGATGCCGGCCTTGTTCCAGAAGCTGCCGGCTGTCATCATCATAATATTCTACATTTCTCTTAAATATTTCCGTGGCAGCAATAGCTAAAGGACTATCAATATAAATATCAATAGTTTTATCCAGACTGCCGCTTTCATATAAATGGCTCAAATCATATAATAAATCCTGAGTCCTTTCTACTGCAAAAGAAGGGATTATTAAATTCCCGCCTTTTTTCATAGTCTTATCAATTATTTCTTTTAATTGTTCAATTCTTCTAAAGACTCCTTTATGATACCTATTGCCATAAGTCGATTCCATAATTACATAATCAGCGCTTTCGATAATACTAGGATCTTTCACAATAGGCTGATTACTATTGCCTAAATCACCACTGAAAACTAATTTAATTTTCTCGTTATCTTCCTCGAGCCATACTTCTACTATATTAGAGCCTAATATATGGCCGGCATCTCTTAATCTTATCTCTACCCCGGGCGCTATTTCTATAATCTCATCGGTATTTAGTGATCTAAATAGAGGTAAAGACTTTTCCGCATCATCAACGGTATAAATAGGCTCAATTAATAATTTGCCGGCTCTTTTCAGCTTGCGGTTTTTTCTATCCACTTCCGATTCTTGAATATGACCTGAGTCGGGTAACAATACTCCGGCCAGTTCTTCCGTAGCATGGCTGCAATAAATGGCGCCTTTAAAGCCATGTTTTACTAACTTGGGAACCAGGCCGATATGATCAATATGAGCATGAGTTAAAAGCAAAAAATCAATAGCTTTAGGGTCAATGACAAACTCTTTATAATTAAGTTCTTTAACTTCTTTGGGACCTTGAAATAATCCACAATCTACCGCAAAACAGACATCTCCTGTATCAATAACAAAACATGATCCTGTAACTGTTTTAGCAGCTCCTAGAAATTTGAGTTTCACCAGATATTCCTCCATTAATTAATAAATACTACTAATTAATTATACAGCAATTATCTGGCGAGCGTCTTTCTTTTTCGACAGTTTCATGAACTCCTGATAAAAGTCTAAAATTTCATAGCGGATTTCACTGCGGCTTTCCGCTAAAAAGGCTTGCTGAATATTTTCAAAGCTATTGCGGCCAAATTCTCTGACTATTTCATTACTGTCCAGATCTTCCACTAGTTCAGAATAGCGAATGTGTACCTGTTCAAAAATACCATAATAAAGCTCTTTTATTTGTAAAATACGTTTTTGGGCTTGAAATATATCAAAATCATCCTTTTCAATAATATGTAATAAACTGTGAAACAGATTTTGCAAGAGCTTATTGTGAAATACCGAAACCATAACCTCTTTTTTATATTGTTTAGTAAGTAAATACCTAATATAGTCCTTCAGCTCTCTTTGGGCGGGACAGCCTAAAACTGCATAAGCATTAAGCAACTCTACTTCATTTACACTAATTTCATTTGCCACACAAAAACCTCCTTTAGTATTACTACTAAAAGAGGTTTCCCTTTACAAGTGTTAAATCCTTTAGTTATTTATCGTATAATTAGTTTCAAATTCAAGAGTATTCGGCACTATTCTTCATCTTTTGTTATCTCCCATAGTCTTTTATTCCTATCTGTGTCGATTAACAAACCTGCCCATCTTTTCAATAGCCTGTTCAATGTTTTTTACACTGGCGGCATAACAGCAGCGAATAAACCCTTCTCCAATAGCTCCAAAAGCATTACCGGGAACTACGGCTACTTGTTCTTCTATTAATAATTTCTCACAAAATTCCTCACTGCTCATATTACACACTTTGATGGAAGGGAAGGCATAAAATGCTCCTTTAGGTTCAAAGCATTCTAAACCAATATCCTGAAATCCGGATAAAATTATTTTGCGGCGATGATTGTAGTCATCTACCATTTTATTCATCTCACCTTCCCCATGGCGTAAAGCTTCAATAGCCGCTTTTTGGCCCATGATAGGTGCACACATAATGGCATATTGATGAATTTTAGTCATAGCAGCAATAATATCAGGATGACCGCAAGCATAACCTATTCTCCAGCCGGTCATAGCAAAAGCTTTGGAAAATCCATTCATAACAATAGTTCTGTCTCTCATCCCGGGAAAAGAGGCAATAGAAACGTGCCGGCCGGCATAAGTTAATTCAGCATAAATTTCATCTGATATAACGATTAAATCATGCTTAATTATTATATCCAAGAGCTCTTTTAAATCCTCTTCCTGCATTATCCCTCCCGTAGGGTTATTAGGATAAGCCAGGATCAGCACTTTAGATTTAGGAGTAATACACTTTTCTAATTCCGCTGCTTTTAGCCGGTATTCATCTTTATCATAAGTGGGCACTGCTACTGCCTTACCATAAGCTAAGTTAGCTGCAGGTGCATAAGCTACAAATGACGGTTCCGGCACCAAGACTTCATCACCTGGTTCTATAAGGGCCCGTAAAGCAATATCGACTGCCTCGCTAACTCCTACCGTCACTAATATTTCCGTTGCCGGTGAATATTCCACCCCAATAAGCCGCTTTTGATAAAGGGCTATTTCTTCCCTTAATTCCGGTAAGCCGCTATTAGAGGTATACATGGTATAGCCCTTTTCTAAAGAGTAAAAACAAGCTTCTCTTATATGCCACGGGGTAACAAAATCAGGCTCACCTACTCCTAATGATATTACTCCTTCGGTTTGGGTAACCAGATCAAAAAACTTTCTGATTCCTGAAGGAGGAATAGATTTTACTGTTGCCGACAAATATTTTTCCATACTCATGGACTAACCACCAACCTTTTATCTTCTTGGGGATCTTCAAAAATAAAATTCTCCTGCTTATATCTTTTTAATATGAAATGGGTAACCGTACTTTGCACTTGGCTAAGAGTAGATAACTTATGAGAAACAAACCAGGCAATATCCTGCATGGATTTTCCGGTAACTACTACGGATAAATCGTAAGTTCCGCTCATCAGGTATACCGAACTAACTTCCGGGAAACGGCATATCCTTTCGGCTACACTGTTAAAGCCTACTTCCCGTTCCGGTGTTACTTTAACATCAATCATGGCGGTAACACCTTCTTCCTCCATCTTCTGCCAGTTAATTACCGTTTTATATCCTAAAATAACATTTTCACTTTCTAGCTTGGCTATAATCTCATTAATTTTCGCTTCATCCTCGCCTACCATGGCCGCTATAGTCTTAGAGGTTAACTTTGCATCCTGTTCAATTAAATGTAAAACCTTTTTTTCCAATTCCATGAACTTGCCTCCTTTATCATATAAAAAAATAAAAAGCCCTCATCCCCTGAAAAAAGGGACGAGAGCTTGAACTCCCGCGGTACCACCCTACTTGGCTGTGCCCACTTTAAAAATCTTGTTAACGGAATAACTCCGACCGGCTTAATCTCACCAGTACTCCCAGGTGGCTTTCATCAGACTTTGTTACCGGTTTTCACCTTATCCGGCTCTCTTTAAACATTAAGGCTGATTACTCTTCTGATCATCGCATTCATTATTTAATTTTTATTATCCTATCACCTTATAAATCCCAGGTCAAGTTGCAGATAGACTTTTTTCATCTTACCTCTCATGTAATAATTTCTAAAGAGTGTAAAAAATTTCTGCACTATTTTAATAATTGTAGCATATTATTTCTCTAGATTTTAAATGGAGGTGCATAATATGCATACATCTTTGCCCCTAACTTCAGAAGAACAATATGTGGCCGGAAGAATTGAAAAATATTTCAAAACTGCCAATATGGCCTTTAAGGATAAAATCATGAATGCTATTCTTATTGCTCAACATGAATTAGATGCCCACCATTTTTCCAGTGAATCTGAAAAAGAGAAAATTGTCCATTTTAAAACTATATTAGATGGTTTACTAGTAAAAATTAATGAGGCTTAATTATCTAAATAACAAAAACTTCTTCTTTAAATGCTTATATTGTACAAAATATCCGGCCGACATCAAGATAAAAATGCCTAAGTAGAGAATCCTTTCTTTCGTTATGCGTGATTTTAGTTTAGCTATGGCAGCTTCTTTTTCCCCTACAAAATCAAACGCACTTTGTTTTTCTTCTTTTATGGCCGTAATCTGATGTATAGACCTAAATAATTCTTCTTGAATATCAAAATAATTATTCCAGGTAATAACCCGTTCATTTTTTAGTTCCGCTATCCATTTTTGCATCATATAGCCTTTTTCATCGGCCGGAATATCTATAACCTCATAGATAGGTATGCCTCTGGCACTATACGGCTTGGGCAGTCCGGTTATTTTAGCAATAGTCGGTAAGGCATCTAAAGTCATAGTCCCGGTAATATTCAGATTAGTTGTACACCCGGGCCCCCTGATAATTAAAGGGACCATATCACTAGGAGAAGAACTGCGCGGGGATGTTATTACAATTAGGGAGTTATAATATAGGTTGTTTTTACGTAATTTAGCCACAAAACTTCCGATCTCCTGATCCAGGTTTTTCACTGAATTATAATAAGCTTTTTCATCTAAAGTCAGTAATTTTTCCCGGCAATCATTAACATATATAAAGGTTAAAAAGGTATTATTTTCTTCAAAATGTTTATAAGCCTCCGCTAGTACTTCTTTATCGTCCTTATTGGCATCTACCTTTACATATGAAGAGTCTCCATGAGCCAGGGGTCTTAATTTCCCTCCTGAGCCATCAATTATGGCAAAACTTTTCCCATTCTTTTTCAATACATCAAAAAGTGATTCTACCTGTACTTTGTCCTTATCAGTTATGAATTTATGTTCATTAGGAAAAGTACCAGTTAATAAAGAAGCTTGGGCTGCTTCCACCGTATCTATACTGAGGGCTAAACTTTTTTCATCCATTACCCCTTCACTGGCTATATGTTTTAAATTAGTACAATTTACACTTACCAGTCCCTCATAATTTAATCCGTCCGCACTAATTATAAAAACATGCTGTAAAACCGGTTTAGGGCTAGGTTCAGCTTTAACAGCGGCTGGTATGGCGAATAAAAATATAAATACGGCCATTAATAATAATAACCAAGGTTTTCTTTCCATAACTATCCCCCTTACATACTCTTTCCATATTTTTATTTTAGAGGGGGAAATAATATGCCTTAGTTAATATTTGCCGCTTTTAAGAATAGAGTAGGCTAATAATAAAGCTAAAATCATAGCTGTAGCAAAGCCAATTTCAACTAAAGGTATTTTAGAAATCAGACTGTTGGTTTTATCCAGGGCTAAGGAGCTGCCAATTATGATACTGGCTACTATAATAGCTAATGATAACCTATTAGCCATAATATCCAAACGGCTGGACAGTTTAGTTAAATTAGCATGTTCGGTTTTCACCTTAAGTTCGCCTTCCGCCAGTAAACTTAAGATTGACCCGATCTGATTAGGCATGTGCCTAGCTATTTCAGAATAATCTATCAGTACTTCTTCTAAAGTATTTTTTATATTATGAGGGGAGAATTTTTTAGCCACCAGTTTGCGGCCATAAGGTTCGGCTATATCTATAATGCTCATTTCAGGGTCCAGTTGAGATATAATACCCTCTAAAGTCATAGCCATTTTTACTAATAAAGATAATTCAGGGGGTAAACGCATTTTATGTTTAATAGATACTTCAATTAATTCATTAATAGATTCCCCTATATTTATTTCGCTAAGGGGCAATCCATAATACTTTTGCTGCAGCCTGGCTACATCCCGCCGGAATTCCTCTTTATCTACATTTTGGCTTCCTATTCCTATATCCAGTAAAATACGGGTAACAGTATTGGTATCATAGCGCATCATACCAATCAGAAGCTTAATGCCTTTTTCTTTAATTTCATTATCGATTTGTCCCACTTGACCAAAATCATAGAATATTATAGTTTCATTATCAGCTATAGCTATATTGCCGGGATGAGGGTCAGCGTGAAAAAAGCCATATTCATAAATTTGTTTAAATAAAGCTTCCACCAGATTACGGGCTATTTTTTCCGTACTATAATCAGCCCGCTTTAAGCTTATAAAATCCGAAATTTTAATACCTTCCACATATTCCAAAGTTAAAATCCGACGAGTCGATAATTCCCAATAAACTTTAGGAATCTTAACATAGGGAACCCTTTTATAAATATTAAAAAACTTGTCTGCATTGCGGGCTTCTTTGGCAAAATCAAGTTCATTTCTTATCGCTTCGGCTATTTCTTCAATTATTTCCGAAAGCCGATAAAACCTGCCCCAGGAAGTGCGCTTCTCTAATAGATGGCTAATTTCTTTTAAAATTTCCAAATCAGTTTCAATAATCTTATCTATTCCCGGTCTTTGTACCTTAACTACTACCTTATCACCTGAATGTAAATAAGCTATATGGACTTGAGCTATAGATGCTGCTGCAATAGGTTCAGTCATAAATTCTTTATAATCATTTTCTATATCAATACCTTCTGCAGTACAAATCTGTTTCAGCTCGGCAAACGAAAATGGAGGAACCTCATTTTGAAGCTTCTCCAGTTCTTTAATATACTCAGGACCTAATATATCAGGCCGGGTACTAAGAAGTTGTCCCAATTTTATGTAAGTCGGACCCAGCTCCTGTAATACTAAACGTAAGCGGCGCGGCAAATTACGGTCCACTTCTGCCTCTTCCGGCTTAATTTTGAAAAGCCGGCGCCAAGAAAACCTGCTTATTGCTGGACCAAATCCATATTTTATTAATACATTTAAAACTTCCCGGTGACGCGGCAGGTGGTTTATTTTCTTCATCCTGGTTCGCAGTGACATAATACCCACCACCCTCTAATATTTTAGAGCTTACTGTTCACCATTTAATTTTTTCTCTAATTCGGCAATTCTCATTTCCAGATTTTTCACATCAGCCCGGGACACTAAAGGCAGATCATTTTTAAAATTTTCAAATTCCGTTTGAATCATCTTCTTAATTTCATTTTGTTCCTCTTGACCCTTCTTAATCGCTTCATCAATAAACCCTTTGGCTTCATCCTTACTCATTTCGCCCTTTTCAACCATCTCATTAAAAAACTTTTCCGCTTTTTCCCGGGTTATAGTCATAGCACCAAATCCAAAATACATCATTTTACGAAACATCTGATTCATGCTGTATACCTCCCATCAAAATTTGCTTATTTTACTTAGAAAATAAATGGGTAAATTTACTTATTCTTTTCTTAATTATACAATAACTAAAGGAGAAGTTTTTTATTTCTACCTTTTCCTATAAGTTTAATAGCTACTCCCATATATTATGTAATTACCAGCCAAATATTCTATAACCTAGAAAGCTTCCAATAAGGAAATAAACCAATAAAAATCTTGATTAATTGCCCATGCAGGAGTATAATAACTAGTGTTCGCGGGCCATTAGCTCAATTGGCAGAGCAGCTGACTCTTAATCAGAAGGTTGTAGGTTCGATTCCTACATGGCCCACCAAGAAAATGTAAGTAACCGCTAGGCTTAGCGGTTTTTTTGTGAGCATTTTTATTTACCCTAAATTCTAAAATGCTCACTTTTTGCTCACACGGTTTTAATTTTAAAAAAGAAAGCCGGGGCCTCCCCCGGCTCACTCCACCCTCGCCACCTGCTTCTTCCCATCCCATGCAATCTTATTATTCAAAACCTCTATAAGCTCCCGCAAAGGCACATAGGTAACGCCATCTATTAATTTACCGGAAATCTCCTTATCCTTAACTAACACTTTAACCTCTTGCAAAACATCATCCCCTTTCACTAGCTGCTTAACCTTCTCTACATCAAAATGCCTTCTGGGGCAAGCGGTAGCATCATAGTCCTTATGCTGCCCTATTTCAACTATAGGGTGTCGGCCCATGATCTCCTTGCACAGGTTAGCCACAAATATATATAATTCCTCACTGGGGATCTCTATCTCGAAGTTGCCTATACAGCAAATCCCAATACCATCTACATTACGGGGTATGCAGTGTGCCCCTACATCAGATTCAGCCCGGCCAGGTATAGCTGTTAGGACACCATTTACTTTTTCAACCACCCAATGATAGCCAATATCCCGCCAGCCTTTAGCCATATGTCCCCGCTTTATAGCGTCGAAGTCACGGTACACCACCCCGTCCGGGATAGCGGAGTGGTGTATAATTATGTATTTTTTAGACATCCTTTTCAACCCCCTTAATTTGTACCAGGGCATCCTTTAGCCTATCAGGCACATTTAATCCCGCCTTTATAGCGTTCTCTAATATACTGAGTCCTTCCGTGCCTATGTAGAAACCAATTACCGCCACCCTTATAATAGTAGTCCCTACAAGCGCGTCTAATTGGTAGGCTACGGCCACAAGGCAAAGGATGAATACTTTTTTGATAATACCCATATGCCCAACAGAACTATCCAGCTCCTTATTATAGAGAGCCGCTAGGACGCCCGTAATGTAATCCAAAACTATAAAGAACACTAAAACCCGTAACCACACATCCCAACCCCCTAACGCGCTTGCTAATGCCCCGGTTGCTACTGCCCCGAATACCCCTACTATAGTTTTTAATTGTGTCCAATCCATATTTACACCTCCAAATAAAATAGCCACCCCGATTGGAGCGGCTTTGTTAGCTTATTATTATGTAACAGATATTAATATTGTTTGACCTGCCAGGCCACAATCTTATCGAAGATAAGATAATCCTTAACTCCTGTATATGGTGCGATCGCTGTCTTTTCGATTATGTAGACATTGCCACCGGTGGAGCGATTGTTGTACCAATCTATAAAGGCTTGGATTTGAGCCATAGTTAAATTGTATTCCCTGTCCGGGCCGTTTTCTACGGTCACCACTAGCGTCCCATTACCTGTAGGGGGAGTGACGCCCTGTTGCGGGATCCCCGAAGCTTCATTAGAGTTATCGCTTTCGCCACTGGCTGTAACGGCGGTAACAATATAGTAGTAGGTGGTTCCATTGGCTAAACCGGTATCAGTATAATTATTTTGATACACGCTCTCAGCAACGGTTTGATATGGGCCTCCACTAGTAGTTGCCCTCTTCACATTGTAGCCTATAGCTCCTTCTACTGCTTCCCACGAAAGATCAACCTGAGCATCACCGGCAGTTGCGGTTAAATTAGTTGGTACTTGAATTGTAACTCCGTTGTATGGCAGATATCCTTCTGGTATGGGATATTGGAAAGAAGTAGCCCCAAAATTGGCAGTTACTATGGCAGGTTTCCAAGTACTTCCGCTACCTGCCATAGGGTAAACAGTCCCTAGTGATTTAAGATCAGTATATGCTACCCCTAAAGAAGTTCCGTTTTTCCAAAACTCCATATGTCCATTGTCTAAATCCAACAGTACAGATACTATAGTTCCATCAGCAAGGCCATTTGTATATGATATTTTATGCGGATAATAAAGATCACCATTAAGTGCATATAATGCTTTAACTCCATTAATATACCAAAACTCGGCAGTCGTCGGCACACTCGCATCCGCAACTCCTACAAAAGTAGCATATGCATTATGTACAGTGCATTCCCAGTACCATTTACCTGAATATTTACCTACATTTGCTCTTACCAAGCCTTCATACAAAATATTGGAAGCTGTTAAATTCCCATCAGACAGTATTACACTTGAATCTTTATCATCGGGGTTCCATGTAACATCTTCTGCACCAGCCACTGATACTCCAAGTGCAAACATAAACACCATTAATAGCAAGGCCGATAATAAAATTCTCTTCTTTGTCACAAAAACAACTCCTTTGATTTTTCATACAATTATAACTTCTTCATCTCCTGTTTATTGCAATTTAAACAAAACTTCCCATGATACTACATATAACTTATTGAATCGATATAAAAGCATGTAAATAACTGGATTATCTTAAACATTAATAAAGGCATAAAAAGGACACCCCGGAGGGTGCCTTGCGCCTCTAACTGAACAAAAGTTATTATTTCTTACATCTAAATTGACAAAAACTAGCGTTTTACCCGAAGTGAACCAGTATATTCTGGTTTTTATACACATTTTTAATCTATTACTTGTAATAAATTTTTCCATCCCGTGACTAACTTTTTATCAGCCACATCGGCAGACTTAATTAAAAGTGTAATAGAATTCTCAATTTCACTAATGAATTTCCTGCCAGTTTCACATAACCACTTATGTATATCAACATTATTTAGATTTGAGACTATTGCCGGTCCAGATACTCTTAGCTCAAGTAATGTTTTTTCATACTTAGTAAAAACAACTGCTTCATAATCCCCTTGTTTTTTAATAGGCAAACATTTAATAGCTATAAAGTTATCCCTAACCTCCTTAAGTTGCTCTATATTATGTATTCTTCTAATTTCTTGTGGGGGAGTATCTTCAAAATTTTTTTCTATAACGACAACCTTACCTCCTTTAGCTAAAAATTCTTCAGCTCTTTCAAAAATACCCTCTACTATTCCAACATCCCCTAAACTTATTTGATCTGAGATTTCATTAAAATTAATAGTACATTTATCAATCATTACCATATCTCCTTAATATATTATAATTTTATTTTACTCCTTAATTAACAATCCTGACAATTCCGTATATTCTTCCTGCTTTATCCGGTTATTTAACAAAAACACATCTAACTTAATTAACATTTCTTCTTTAGTACCGTAAGTGCCATTTTCTATTACCTTCTTGCAATAAATATAAGTCACATTAAAACCTCCTATAAGCCTAATTCCAACAAGGATAAGCGATAGTCTAAATCTAATAAATAATCCACTTCAGTAGGTCGTGGTGGTAATGGGTAGGGTCGTGTGCATCTATAATTTGTTGCACTAAATTCATATCGGCTTCTTCTGGAAAAGTTAAATCACCATCACCATTTTCTAATTCGTAAACTGGAAATGGTTTTATTCCTGCATCTATAAACTTTTTATGTAATTTCCCAACATTGGAATTATTTACAATTATATTTAATCACCTATCCTTAAAATAGACACATATGTCCTTGAACCATTACCTATCCCTTGTAGAGTTAGCTCCGTCCCACTTTGTTGATGTACTCTAATATCTAGGGTATCGTTTACAGCTAAAGGAGTCGACATTAAAAATGGCAAAGTAGTTGCACCATTCACGCTAACTAATGCATTTCCAGTACATAGAATAGAATTTTTAAATAAACTAGCACTTCTCGTACCTGTAGCATTAATAGCAAAACTCACCATGCCATATAGCAAGTATGTTCCTGCTGTTTTAATTATAAATTGATGATTAGCTAAATCAGCCATTACATCATTATCTTTTCGAGTAGCATTAAAAGCTATTTTTGTAGTCTCATTGTTGGGGATAGATTTATGCGCGCTTAAATATATATTTGCATACGGGATATTATCGTGCGGCATTTTTTTATCCTCATGCGAAGCAAGCCCGGATATCTTTTCCCACTTTGCGGCTCCTGTAGTTGTATCCAGGCAAACATAAGCTGTATCAAGAGTAATATTAATCCAGGTAGACCTTACGCTGTACCCATCCTCGCTGTCGTCGTTCACGGTAGGATCTATTGTAGCATTGTAATTATTTTTTACACCTCCGCCACCGCTTGCATTCGCTAGTTGACTTGCTGGGACGTTACCGGTAGCATCTAAGCTTGCATACCCATTAGGCTTACCTTTATCAGCCTTTAATTCGACTATACCCAATAACTTTTTAATCTTTGAATAGCTAATAATATCCATCTAAATCACCACCCAGTTCGTACCATTCCACATGTAAACCTCGGATGTATCAATCTCGAAATAAGCATTACCCTTGATCATTCCGCTTGTCGGCTTAGTATCAGTGGATAAGCCGTAAAATGTTCTACTCGTATCTTTGTTATAGATATTTACGACCGCGGCAATAAGAGCTGCTAGGTCAACTGGATTGCCGTTAACATCGTATACCAGCACCCGGTTAGCGCCGGCCTTCCCCTGCAGCACTTCATATTCATCTGTTGTAGGATTATAGTACTGCGGTATAGGCTTTTGGTTAATATCGGTAGCTATAGCCTTTGTATTGTGAGCCACTTAATCACCTCTTTCTTAAATAAAATAGCCGCCCCACACGGAGCGGCAAATGTCCTTGTTTAATCATCCCCTTTCATATAAAAAAGCACCCCGATGGGGGTGCTTCACATACAATCAGTATTTTCATGGGTTATACTATTGTTTTATGCAATTTAAAAATACTTTACCAAATTGCTCAGCCATTAAAGGTGGAACAGCATTTCCTATTTGTTTAGCCTTCGACCCAATCGTGCCATAAAAACAATAACTTGGTGGAAAGGTTTGCAAATTGGCAGCCTCACGTATACTAATGGCTCTATTCTGAACGGGATGCCCAAAACGCCCATTTGAATAACTAATGCATTTCGTAGTTAATGCGCTTGCTGGTTTATCAAAGCTTAACCTCCCATAAACATCACTATGCCCCTTATGCTTTTTATGGCATTCAAGCCAAAGTTCTTCAGGCCAATCCAGACGGCTACCTCCTTCTGGTGTGGCTTTTATACGTTTAAGATTTAGTTCGGATAATTTAGTTGCGCAATGTTCTGGATCATTAGTATCAACTTCTCCCGCTTTTAGAGGCGCAAGACCTTTTATCCATTCGCCAACAGTTGAGTAATTAAGATTATTGGTACCAGGTCCATGAGTAAATTTAGGCAAATGTAATTTAAAATTCTTACTTGCCATCATAACAAGTCGTTTCCTGGTTTGAGGCACACCGTACTTCGATGCCTGAGTAACTTCAATAACTGGTTTTTGATAATTGAGTTTTTCTAATAAATTACAAAATTCAGTGAGGGGACTCATTTCTATTGAAAAATTTTGTATGCCGGGAACGTTCTCAATAAATATAAAGTCAGGTAAATAAAATTCTACAAAACGCCCAAATTCTTTCAATAAATTTATTCGCTCATCAGTATCACTTTTATAAGTATTTTGTTGCGAAAAAGGCTGACAAGGCGCACAACCACAAAACAACGAAAGAGAATCCTCATCAATGAATTCCCCCAGGTCTTCAGCGGCTATGTTCCGTATATCTTTACAAATAAAATTTGCTTCTGGAAAATTATGTTGATAAGTTTCTGCTGCATCAATATTATTATCAATACCTAGAGCAATGTTCAGTCCGGCTTTTCGGAAGCCACAACTAGCTCCCCCACAACCCGAGAAAAAATCATAAACCTTAATCAAGCATCACTCACCGCCATTATTAAAGTAACTTTCTACAATTTCCTGAATAAGCGAAAACACTTCACAATCTTCAGGAAACTTTGAAATAATCTGCCTTTGAATAAACAATATATCCTCTGAAACAACTTTGCTTTTAGTTAACTCTAAACTAGCTTTATCTTTATAATATAATTTCCAATCAACACTATTATGGTCAATAATAGTATCGAAAATTTGCTTCCTATTATTCTCCTCTATATTATCATATAATAATCTTTCAGGTTGAAGCCCAGGAAGGTAAAAAACATGCTTAGCCCAATATTTTAATAGGTTTCTTTCCATTATATGCTTTTGCTCAGTATTTCCTCCATATTGAGAATTGCCGTCAATATTGAAACGAATATGACATCCAGACACTTCTTTTAATATTTTTTCCAAGTTATTATTTTGCGATATTGGTATTTTAGATTCATCAATAGCACCTGATGAGAGATAATTTAGTTCAATTAGATTCCTAATTTTATGATCAAAGGCCTCTCTATTATTCATGTGCTTATCCCCATCTAAAATAAATATCTCATTATTTGCATTCTTGTGTGCCGCCACTGTTATATAATTTTTTATAATGGATTCAGCTCCACCGGGTATTGCTAATACTTTAATAAAATCAGTTAAATTCTTTTTATATTTTTCCAGATAAACTTCTATTATCGTAGCTGTTAATTTATCTTCCACAAATATATTCAACTTATTAGGTTCTGTTACACCAATTATTTTAAAGGCTTCTTCTGGAAAAGATTTTGAAAGGATTTTAATTTTACCCGTTTTGAAATCTTTTATTAAAACTTTTATAGCCTCAGGCGGCAGTCCACTAAGTAAAGCTGGTGAATGCGTAGCAATCACTATCTGATGTTTTTTACTAATTATAGTTTTAAGTAAAAATCCCTGTAATTTACGTTGGGCTACAGGGTGCAAAGAGGTTTCTGGCTCATCAAGAAGAATCAAGGATTTATCCTGAGCCGACATTATTTCATTTACAAGGATTACAACGCTGGTTTCCCCGCTTCCTGCAAAAGCCTCCGAATATTCTAGATCATCATTTTGCAATATTATAGTCTTACCAAATCGCCCGCCATAAAAGGCATGTTCAATAATTTTAATAGTTTTATAAGGTTGACCCAAAATGTAGCTTACTACTTCACATGCCTCTCGGGATAGTTCAATATATTTTTTGACTTTTTGTTTTTCATGGAGAAAATAGCTATCTGTCTTCCCATTAATTACCTTACGCAAATATTTAGATTGTTTCCTAATCCGATCCTGCTTAGTATTCATCGTTACTGTCTTTTGGTGCTCTCCGTACCAGAAATAACAGTCATAAGCCCCTATTTCAGCCCTAAAATCTAAATATATAACATCTTTATCAATGGCCTTCCACCTTGTTTTAGTCCTTCCCTCCATATTGCCTCCGATTATTGGTGGCATTCTTTTCATACCGTGTCTCAGGATGGGACGTGATGTTTCCCACAAATCAGGTTCCTCTTTTGCATTAATTCTAGTTTTTATAGCTTCAACATAGTCTCCCTGAACTTCCAACCAATAACCGTGAATATAACATTGACTTTCTTTTTTGTCGTCTATTTTATCAACATCAGTTGAAAACCAGTATACTCCCGTACTGTTTTGCCTTGGGCAACCATATAATGCATGTAATATAGAACTTTTATTACATCCATTAGGCCCTACCAATACAGTTAACGGAAAAGTGAAATCTAATCTGGTTCCTTCTAATAATTTTTTATAATACGGGAATCTGATATACTGAATAAAAGGTTCAAAAGTTTTTGGGTTCTTTTCTAATATCCTTTTTATTGTATTAACTTCATTCATAAACATCTCCATTATCTTATTTTTCAGAAGATATTTCGACATGAAGCTTTTAATTCCTCTTATTCCCAGTATTACAGATTTATTAAGGTATACATATACCTCCTCTAACTAAATTCACTTATATAAGTAAAACATTATAATATACCTAGCCATACACCTCGCTTTCTTGTAAAATGTTTCCAAAGGAGGTAATAACTTATGCGAAAAATAACGGCTTTGATGATAACTTTTGTTTTATTGTTCTCGGTGGTTAGCCCGGTTGGGGCTGCTTATATGACTTACTCGGTACTAGCAGTACCAGTGTCATCAAAGGCTCCACATCAAGACTTGGCAACCATTTTTATAGACAGCGACTATTTTTATTTGGGCGAGGGAAACGAGGCATACGCATTCGTGAATTTGCCGCCTGATGTAACTATAGAGCAGGTAATACTAACTGACATGGGTAAAAATAACAGAACTGTTCTCTACGAGGTATATTCTAAGCATATTCAACTTACTGTACTTGGCACAAATAGTGAAACCGCAGGTATGTCTTTAAATATAAGCATTACAGCCGATCTTAGTAATACTAACAGCGGCGAGATATCCGCAATGATTTACGCACCCGCTGGCCACCCGTTTCCTTCAGGGATGTTGACCCTAGCACAAATTATTAATCCAGAAGCTCATCTTTTCGACCAATTCCTAAAAGCATTTACAAAGCTAAAAGCTTCAAACAAATTAAGTAGCGATTCTATTTACTCTGTAAGTCTAAATTTAGCTGATGTCCATAAAGGCTCCCTGACTAGTACATTATATAAAACTGCTCAGGAAACATCTGCAACTAAGACACATTCTATTAGTCCCCAAATTATAGAAACTGTAAAAAGAAAATTAACAACGTCTTTAAGAGAAATAAATCAAAAATACGGTTCCCAAGATAATTATGTATTGACTGAAGATAATTATGACATTATAACGAGTTATGTCTATGGCTCTCAAAAAACAGAAATAATAACTGATTTTCTGAATGGAATCCCCACCGTACTTAAAATCCAACCTAGCCCAGGTGGTGGCGGCGGGGGAAGTAGCCGAGTAATTACAACAACTGCAACCGACCAACCTGCCCCAGTTCTAGATTCCGAACTTATTGCCGAAACCCTTTTTGGTGTTTCTTCTGATACCTATACCTTAAATGGAGAAACAATGACCATGGATGTTAAACCTTATATCAAGAATAATCGCACCTATGTCCCTGTGCGTTACCTAGCTTATGCCTTAGGCGTACAGGAAAACGACATCACATGGGATTCCGAAAGCCGCAAAATAACAATCACTAAAGGCAACATTGTAATAGAGCTAATAATCGGCAGCCCTGTAATGCGGGTGAATGGGAAACCGGTAACTATGGACGTATCACCCGAAATCACAGACGGACGTACCATGCTTCCCGCTCGATGGGTGGCCGAGACACTAGGTGCAGCTGTGGAATGGGACAACATCACCCAACAAGCAATAATTAAAATACCTTAATATAGCATATAAATTTTAAAGCAGGGATTAATTTTCTATCCCTGCTTTTTCTTTTTCCCTATTTGAATCGTAATTTTTCTAAGCTTAGGCTTTTTAGATAACACTCTGTCCTTCGCTTTAGCAACTCTATTTGACGCTATAACACCGGCCAAAATCTCTTTCTCGCTAAACAATTCTAAATTCCAGTCAATTAATTTCCGTTTAAAATTACCTGTATTCTCATCTAACTCATAGTCGGGATGGACGTCGATTATTTCCTCTTCCACTTCTTCAAAAGCGACATCCATGTATTCTTCCATCTTGCCATGTTCATTCATTCTATACTTTTTAACCATTTCAGGAACTTCAACTTCTATTTCTCTTTGCAAATGTTTACACTTTTCATGAATGGGAATTGTAAAAGAATAGCCATTTTCCAGAATAGCCTTATTCAATAACACAAGTATATCGCCGTCTTCAAATCGTTCTCCGCATATAGCACAAGTTTGTTCGCTAAAAGCTAAATCCCCCGTTTGAACATAGACAATATAACCAGTCCACCATTTTAAATCAATCTGCCCTAAATTACCGCCGCCATTTTCACGCGGATTTCTCTTGAATTTTAAAGGCCACGTTTCTTGATTTGAAACATGGCCTTTTTTGACAGTCTGTAACCGCGCGGTTTAGCGCGGTTTTATTTTTCTGTTTTTAAATTCAAAAAAAATTAAATTTAATATTGACTTATTAATTATCAGAAAATATAATATAGTCAAGTGGCGGAGGAATAAATATCCTTAGGTAAGAAAGTTTTAACCTTTAGTAAAACCAGTTAGTTAATTCCAGTTAATTAATTCACTTAGTGAGAATTTAGAGACTCAATTCCAAAAAAGTTCAGTTTGTTAGTTAACCCAAATTAGTTAATTCTTTTATTAAATTCGGAGATTCAAAAAAAGTCTGAAAATCTTGGTTAAACCCTTTCTCCGCCACTTAACTAGAATTCTAGAGAGGCTACCAAAAATGGTAGCCTCTTTTCTTTTGTCTGTAATACTCTCTTATGGCGTACCAATAATAAGAGAACGCGCAAACTAATAGGGGTAGCTAATGAGTAAAGGCGAGGCGGTTTATCCCGCCTTTTTCAAATCTTGCTCTTGGGCGTTAAGGGCGATGTAGTCCAAGACATACCGCGTCAGCTTCTCGATGTTCTCATGTTTGCGGAAAGTGGATAAAAACAAGTTTTCCGTGCCTACTCCTTTTTCGGCCCTGTCCCGATCTGCTTTCAGATTGGAAAGCACCTCACGAACCCGCGCCGCCTGTGGGGGCCGCCTTGCACTTCGGCCCAACTTGCCCCGAAGTTTGGGGCTATTGGTGCGGAAAGCCACAAATAAAATTATAATGTAACCTTGGATAATTTTTGCTGTCTGAAGGCAGCGTATTCTTCAACTAAGTTAAGTAATTTTTGTTTATCAAAATTATCCTCATTCCACAAGGTCATATTAACTTCTACGCCTTGGCCCTTCTTTTTGGTTGCCCAAATACCAATGATTACACCATGTTGCAAAATGACCCCAGGATTAGTTACCAATTGCCATACTTTTTTTTGGAGCATTTTATTTTCCAAGAGAATATGCCGGTCACGTTGGTCAAGGTATGGATCATGACCACCAAGAAGAAGTAAATCCCGTTGTATGGATGGCGGAGAATATAATAAATCCTTATCCTCCGATAAAATAAAGGCGTTCTTTCCATCGAATATCTTAACCGGCTCCATTTCATCGGAGATAGATTTCCACATACGTCGTGCTTGCTTTCCCGAACACCCCAACCAACTTGCAAAAGCGTCGGAGGTTGTGGGGCCATAACAATGCAAGAATTTTCGTACCAGTTTTGCTACCGCATCCTCACTGGGACTAAGCGGATGTCCCAACCAACTCATGTAAGATGTAAATGTGGGACTGATACCGATACGCTCCCCAAACACCACCAAGCCCTCAAAAGAGCATGGACGAAGCAAGAAAGACACTACCGCCCCACCAACTGTTTGTTTGTCAGGCGCTCCATACATGGAAGGACTATTCCACAAATCTTGTTTTTCGATGGGCAAGAGGGGTAACATCCATTCCGCTATTGTTTGGTCAAGGTCGCTCTTGCTTTCTATTGTTTTGTCATTTAATAGGGGCATAGTCTGCTTCAATTTATCCAGCAATTCGTCAAAAGACATCTGTAAAAAGTCAAGCGCACCTGTAATTCCACGGGTATATATCCAGCCCTCGTCGCCTTGGGGAACAAGAGCAGAAAGAAAGGCGTCGCTTTCTTCGACAGGAAACACAACAGGCGCACCACGAAAACTCCATGCTTGCAGGAGAGATTTTTTCGAGCAGAGAAGTTCGTTCATATCTGAAAGGCTACAATCAGAGACACGGTTAAACAAAGCCGTTTCCCACGCGCCGGGTGGAGTGTTTTGCATTCCACAAGCGCCCACGATTTCGGATATGCACTTTTTTTCATGCTGCTTATCAAGATGATGTGTGTATAGGCGAAATAACCTTATATTCTGTATATTTATTTCCATCATATATCCCTCTATTTTCCGTATTCTACCTTGTTTTTTTATTATACCCCGATAAGACGACAACAGTATGTCATCTTATTGTCCTTTCATGCGAAATGATGCGAATTAGGCCATTCCGCTAAACGGCAAGCGTTTTCAAGTGGCTTGCCACCACTTGAAAACGCTTGTTGGAGCCTTGCCCCAAACCCGCCCACTTCGGGTCAACTTGGCCCGAAGTCCACAATGGGAAACGCCGCCCGGCTGTCTGTACCGTTCGGCGCTCTCCTGTAATGTGATAGCTTAAATTTTATTTTATGTGCCTCATTCCGCTTGAAATAAGGCTTTATTGCAGTCCTTTTAATTTTGGCTTTTCTTATCCACTTTTCAGTAATCTGTTCCAGCTTCCGCTTAGAGAAACACGAATTCTTCCCCGCCGGCTTTAGTTAAGTTTCGCAATTGAATTAAACTCTTAATCAGAAGGCTGTAGGTTCATTCCTACATGGTCCACCAAGAAAAGATAAGTAACCGCGCGGGTTAGCACGGTTTTTATTTTTCTGTTTTTAGATCAAAAAAATTTAAATTTATTATTGACTTATTAATTATCAGAAAATATAATATAGTTAAGTGGCGGAGAAATAAATATCCTAAGTAAGAAAGTTTTTAACCTTTAGTAAAACCAGTTAGTTAATTCCAGTTAATTAATTCACTTAGTGGAGTTTAAAGTCCAATTCCAAAAGGTTCAGTTTGTTAGTTAACCCAAATTAGTTAATTCTTTTATTAAATCCGGAAATTCAAAAAAAGTCTGAAAATCCTGGTTAAACCCTTTCTCCGCCACTTAACTAAGGTTTGAGAGAGGCTATCAAAAATGGTAGCCTCTTTTTTATTTCCTCTACGGTGCTCTCCCATCCGTCTTTCTGTCATCTATTCCAGCTTCCAGGGCGGGGGTTTGTTTCAGCTGCACGAATTGTTCCCCACCGGCTTTAATAAAATTTCATAGTTGAATTCTAACTCTTAATCAGAAGTTTACAAGTTCCATCGATAAACCTACGCAAAAACAAAACCGGGGACTAAGCCCCGGTTATTCTTTATCACATCTATTAAGAAACTACTGAGTTAAGTTATTTTTTACATGGTTATGAACCGAGCTATGAAATAACATGGTTAAATGCATATTATACCAGCCGCCTATATTATTCCATCCACTTAATTGGGTATTAGCATAGGGCACCATTTCATCGGGATAGGTATAAATGGAAGTATACCTTACCGAGCCGGGAGTTATATTGCCGCTATTTAACTGTTGTAAGAAGGTACTATTAGGTATCATTTCATACCCTCCACCAGTCCAAGCTACTAAATTAGCTAGAGGCGCACCTTTATGAGGTGAACCAAGGGTGACCAGGGAACCGACTTTTGCATGTCCGCCTAAGTTCTGGATATAATAGCGGGAACTAAGTCCACCCATACTATGGGCGACTATATCCACTTTGGTCTTTCCAGTCTGGCTTAACACGTTATTAATAAAAACGTCCAACTCGCTGGCATTAGGAATATTACTCCCTACCGCATCTGTATATTGAATAACGAATAATTCATTTCTATCCCAACCTTGATCAACCAAATAATTAATAAGAAAAGTAAAATTAGATTTTCCAAACAAATCTGATTTGCTGTCAAAAAATCCATGCACAAAAACTACGGGATTCTTATGGCCAGTATTCGCCTCCACTGCAGGTGTTACTAAAAACAAAGATAGAAATAACGCAGAAATAATCAGTATCCCTATACTTTTTCTGAATTTAATAAAATCCATCTCCTCTCGTATCATTACCTTTCAGTTGAGAATCTTAAAATACTCCCTCCTTATTCATTAGATGTAAGCTGCCTTATAAGCAAGTACATCTAATATTTATCATATGATTGCCAAAACAAAGGGTGAAACATATTTAACCAAAATTTACCATAACGTCGTCCCCTCTTATCTCGCCTTATTTTTCCGCAATATAATTTGTTGTTAGTGATAATCTAAAACTACCCCAGCATAATAATTGAAAAGTCCCCCGGGATAAAATAGACTTTCCTATGTGTCTAAAAGATATATAGGAGGTTCCCGGGAGATGATCAGCCTGAAAGAGAAA
>JAEWZB010000059.1 GCA_023395515.1 Bacillota bacterium | reverse complement strand
GTTCAGGTATATCCCTTGGCCATCCGGTTGGCGCCACTGGGGCTAGACTGCTGGTGACGGGTATTAATGAACTGAAACGCCGGGGCGGCAGGTATTTGTGCGCATCTCTATGTGCCAGCGGTGGCCCCGGGGTAGCGTTTATTGTTGAAAATTTAAAGTAAGTCATATTTCTCTCCTATATTAGGAGGTTAGATACTCCCATTCCCGCCAAAGGCGGCCAGCGCATTTGGAATTGGAGCGGCTCGGTATAGGATACGTAATCGCCGCCGCCAGCCTATCCTATTCCACCCTCGCCACCCGTTTTCCTCATCCCAGCTAACCTTATTATTAAGCAACTCCACTAGCTCCCGCAACGGCACATAGGTAACGCCATCTATTAACCGGCCATTAATCTCTTGGTTTTTAACTATTACCTTAACCTCCTGCATGCTTGTTCCTCCTTTAATTAACTGCTTTACTATCTGTATATCAAAATATCTACCGGGGCAAGCCGTAGCATCATAGTCCTTATGCCCTGCTATTTCAACTATAGGGTGCCGACTCATTATTTCTCGGCAAAGGTTAGCCACCAAAATATATAATTCCTCACCAGGTACTTCTATCTCGAAGTTGCCTATACAGCAAATTCCGATACTATCCACGTTACGGGCTATACAATGTGCCCCTACATCATATTCAGCCCGGCCGGGTATAGCTGTCAGGACACCGTTAACCTTCTCGACCACCCAATGATAGCCAATATCCCGCCAGCCTTTGGCCATATGTCCACGCTTAATAGCATCAAAGTCACGGTACACCACCCCGTCCAGAGTAGCGGAGTGGTGTACAACTATGTATTGCTTAGACATCCTTTTCCATCCCCTTAATCTGTACCAGGGCATCCCTTAACTTATCAGGTACATTTAATCCCGCCTTTATAGCATTCTCTAATATGCTGAGTCCTTCTGTACCTATATAAAAGCCAATAACTGCTATCCTTATAATATTAGTACCTGCCAGCGCATCTAGCTGGTAAGCTACCGCCACCAGACAAAGGATAAAGACCTTTTTGATAATACCCCTATGCCCAACAGAGCTATCTAATTCCTTACTGGATATAGCAGCTAGGACACCTGTCACGTAATCTAAGATCATAAAAAACACTAAAACCCGTAACCACACATCCCACCCTCCTAGCACGCTGGCTAATGCCCCGGTTACTACTGCTGTGCTTATGCCTGTCATGGCTTTAAGCTGTGTCCAATCCATGCTTTCTTCCCCTCTCTTTCTTTAAAAAAATTGCCGCCCCGAAGAGCGGCTTTGTTGCGCATTTTATTCTAAAGTAAATACTGTTGAATTTATGGGGTCAATTTTTGCATGTAACTGAATGTAGTTTATATTCATATCTTGATTAGATGCAGTTCCCTTAAATCTTATACCTAATAAATCTCCTGCTGTTACACTAATGGGTTGATTTATAGTAAGAGACCTCCAAGTTCCTGCACTTGACATGGTTTCTTCATATCCGATTGCTACACCATTTTTATATGCTCTACAAAAATAATTTCCTGTGGTTGAATTTAGATAATATCTAACTAATAATGTACATGTTCCTGTTACATGGCATCTGATTCTTATTCTATCGTTATAATTTTCCGTTTTTGGTATAGTTAGATATGGGCTAGGATATTCTTTATAAAATCCTAATGCTACTACATCACTACTCCAATCAACTTGTGTGGCAGGATTAGCTGTAATTCTTATAGTCGGGGCGGCTAGACTTCCCACTACCCCAAAAATATTTATTCCTGATTTAATATTCCCTGCAACTAAATTTGCACTACCTGAGATAGTTTGCGCCCCACTTAAGTATTGACCTGCGGCTATAGTTTGGTTTGAAGTACCGGGAGTAATAGTAGCTGCGGCTTTAGTTGGTATGGATTGAGTAACTTTTCCTGCTCCATTATGATATCCGGCTGGAATTGTATAACTTCCATTAATAGCTAGGGGTTGATTTACTGCTCCATGATTTGGCATTGTTCCGGTGATTTTATTTCTTGCATCTGTATTATAAAATGTTTTACCTGCCAACACATTAGCCGTTACAGCATCTCCAGTTAAGGCTAGATAACCATTAACTATCCCGCTCTCTGTCCCTAATGTATACCCGCTTAAAACTTCTCCGGCAGCGGCAGTTCCATACTCCCCCCCATCACCCAGTAATTGAAAAACCGAACCAGTATAGGCTAAATGCACTATTTGCCCGGCCTTGATGTTACTGCTAGATAATGCCCCCCCGTTGGACTTCTGTATTGCCTTTGCACCCAGTTCATTAATATTTAACGTGGCCGCCCCAGTGTTTGCATTTGTAAATTTTATTTTTAAGCTCAAACCTTCATCTAAAGACTCAATTCCCGGAACATATACAGTATAAATGTTAGCGCCACTGGCAGTAGCATAGCCGATATGCTTTATTCCATCAGCCGAATGCGACATTATCCCGCTATGGGCAGCCTCAATCCCCTCCTCAATATTATTCATATTTGCCGCAATAATCGGGGTTCCCGATTCAATAATTGTCCCTTCCGCCGGCATTAGAGTCACGGTACCGTCTGAATTATTTTGCAGGTTAAAAGTTCTGGGGTTCTCTACTTCCCGATTTCTCCATATCGTTTTTTCATATGCCATATTAAACCACTTCCTCTCCACATATATAGGTTCCACAATAGGTTCTAACGTTCAGGTTGCCCCGGTAATAAGAATGTAATAAAGTCAAATTATTCTCCAGCCGTATTGCATCTTGGTAACTAAAGGGCATATTGGCTGCCCAGTCCAGTTTGCTTTTCTGCCATTCCTCCGGCTTGTATCTTTGTCCTAGAATCTCAATATTGCTTTCAATTCGATTTAACTCTGAAGCTAACACGATTGCAGACATATCCCGGTCAGTTATAGCTGCAACGCTAGGTACAGCGTCAGATTCAAATAAATTAATTAAACTAGCCACCACTTTTATATTATTTTCAACTCGGTTTAAATCTTCAAAATTATAATAATCTTCCTTATTCCAATCTAGCTTGGGAGGTATCCATTCCATTTATACCCCTCCTTTGCTTGCGGTACGACCAGTGAGATACCCCTGGTAGTCGTATTCCTGTTTGGTAATCCGGCTCTGTTTTTTAGCGTTAAAGCTATCTTCCACCAGCACAATATCACCACATTCCAAACAGGGATTTTGACGCCAGTTGATGGTATACTCTGCTCTCAGATTAGATTCGTTTATGATCCAGCCAGCTACTTCCCGGGCATGTTCAACCGTGTTTATCAAAGGGTTGTCACATTTTAAAGTAATACCCTCTTTAGCATGTGGATTCATAAAGCTAATCTCCTCTTTTTCTTCACCGTTATAAACTACCATTACCAGGTTATACAGTAATTTATCCAGCTTAATTTGCGGGGGACTATACACATTGTCAAAGGTAATATTTTTCATATCATAGCCTTTGTCAACCGCGGTATAAGCTTGATACCCACAATACAGCCCATTATCACCGCAATAAACCAGGTAGGTACTAACTTCATCCAAGGTCTTGAACTGCTTAATTTGCAGCACCCCTTGCCGGCCCTGATACACTGCGGCCCTGCCGGCTATCCCAATATATTGCAGGGCTTTTCTGGCGGTGAGGCTTTTAGTAAAACCTTGGGTAGCTATTCCTGCTAAAGCTGGGTCTATTTCGTATTCAGCCACACCAGTTTGCAAGAGTATCTGTTCAGCCAAATCATAGAGGTTAGTTACACCCATCCCCGTATACTCTTTTTGGTCTAATAACTCCAATACATTTCTAGCCGTAAAGGTTGAGGTCAACGCTCCTTCATCTGATTGCCAGTCAGTAAGGTAATACCGTTTAAAATCCAAGTACTCGAATTCATTTGACCCTACTTCTACTCCCATACTAGCTTCGATTTCCTGGCGATCCTTGAGAAAACGGTAAAAGCCTTGAGGATTTAAAATGTTAAATTCCCGGTTGCTGTTCTCAATAGTAAACTTAAGCTCGTTAACTGGTATGGTATTTCCCGCCACATTTATTTCCTCAAGAATACTGAGCTTAATAAGCTCATCACCTTCATACTCTTTGATTACCCCAAAGTCTACTTCGGTAACCCGGGCCCGGCGATACGGCTTAACCCACTGCTTGATAGTAATTGCTATTTTCCCGTAGTTGTCTAAACCCTGAATCATAACATAAGTAGGTTTGCTATAGTTGGCTACTGATTCATGCCATATTAGGGTATCATCCATCCGGTATACGTCTATATCAAAATCAGTGCCCCATTCTCCGGCTACCGGGTCAAAGGTGATGGTTAAGCCCATACTGTTATGCTCTTCGCCAAAACTGAACTCTACCACCTGATAGGGAGTAAATACCCCATTACCATCACATAAATTTGCACTCCACCAGCCTAGTTCGCTATTATCATCTTCTAACCGTAAAGGCGGGATATAAAAACTGCCGTCCAGCTTGAAATAATCCTTTTCCAAGGTGGCATACTTATGAGTCATAGCCCTTACCTTATTAGACAGTTGGTCTTTTCGGCTTATAAGGGCCTCCCCGGTAACCTTACTAAGGTGGTCATTGTATGCTTCGTTATCCAGAATTTCAAACCTTACTTTTGCCGCTGTTCTTCTGGTAGGTGCATAAACAGCCTGTTTGTATGTATGGCTTACATCAATCATCTATCCCACCTACCTTTCAATAAGACTGAATTTTATATCTTTCCAGCGAATCTGACCGTTAATATAGTCCATGGCTCCTACTTTGCGGTCACCGCAGTAGAAAGTACCACTTCTTTTACCATTAGTTTGTGGGTCCAGATATTCTACCGTGAAAAATACCGGACTGACGGCTGAAAGTACCTGGGCTAACTGCTGTTTATTCAAATACCTCCAAGCCAGTTCCAATTTCCTCTTAGTAGTAATGCGCTCAATTATCATATTCCCATTAGCATTTCTTTTAGTTTGAGTTAGATCCGTAATTCCCACTAAATAATCAGAAGGAGCGGGAATCTCGTTTCCCTCAATTTTTAACATAATACCCTCTCCTTTTCTCTATAGCGGTTGCAGCATAGGCATACCTATACGTTCCTCTTCCTCAGTTAAATAGGGAAATAGAACTCGGGCTAAAGGCTTACCCTCAATCTGGATCACAATATCCCGGCTCTGCTCTGGGCCACTATGGGGAGATAATACCTGCATAGCTGCTAGCACCGCATTACTTACCGCACTTCCTACCGCTCCCGCTAAAGTATCCACAAAAGCAGTATTTTCTAAGGGCACTACCGCCTCTTTACCCTGCTCTCCCAGTATAGCCAAAGTGGGTTCGTCAATAATTCCACCCCGGGCAAGTTGGGGTACATGAGGCAAATTAATACCAAACTTCTTCCCAGCCAAGGGGCCGGGTACCCAATCCGGTATTTCCACCTGAATAGTGTTAAAAGCATCAATTAACCGGTTTATCATGCCAATAATTGAATTTATATAGCCTTTAACTCCACTCTCTATACCAGACCATATGTTTAAGAAAGAATTCTTAAAATCAGTCCATTTAGTAGTGGCCCAGGTGATAATTCTATTCCAGGTAGCAGTTAAGAAGGTCTCCAGTTCATTTAACTTAATAGTGATTCCGGATTTAATATCATTCCAAATTGTTAAAATGATGTTTTTAAGGTTATTCCAAGCGGTACTGGCTACTGATATAATCAGGGTCCACATTAGGTTTAGAAAATCGGCCAAGACTTGAATTATAGCTACAATTCCATCGTAAAGGGCTTTAACAATATTCAAAATACTTGTTTTAGCACCTTGCCAATCTCCCGTCATTATATTGAGGCACAGGTCAATGATCCCCATTATTATCTGCACCGCCGCGGAGATTATCTCTGTTATACCCTCCCAAATCGAGGTAAACAGTTCTATGATGGTAAGGCCCCATTCCTCCCAGAAGATTGTAATGTTAGTAATAACCATTTGAATGGAATCCTGAATGCTGGCCCAGGCTGTCAATACCGCCTCTCGAAATGCTTCGTTATTATTCCACAATTCGTAAAGCGCTAAGGCTAAAACGGCTATCACGGCTATTATAATTCCTATGGGGCCGCCTAAGAGGGTAAAAGCCGTTTGTAAACCGGACATTCCTTGGGAAACTGTAGCCAGGGTTCCTCCCATATCACTTAAGGTGGTACCCATTTCACTCAAACCTTCAATATTAAACTTTTCACCAATTGGTTCTAATGCACCTATAAGGCCGCCAATATTAGTAAGGGCACCTCCAGCCTCTCCCATGGAAGAGCTTAAAGCTGAAAACTTTTCTTGTAATTGTTCAACAGCTTCAACCTGGGTTTCCATACCTCCATCAGCAGCAACTTCCGGAAGGGCGATGCCCCCACTCATTTCTTCTCCTAATTGGGCATAGCTTTTACCTATTTCTTCTATGGCTGATACGGATTTGCTCATTCCTTCCTGAAAAACTGCGGTCATATTACTAGCAATTTCGGTAAAGGACTGTTGGGCTTTTTCTAAGGCCGCTATGGCTTTGTCCAGGTTTTTCTCAAATTTACTTAGGTCAACATCTATTAACACCATCATCATTTGATTGTTACTCATGCTATCACCACCTTTCATCTCTTCCTCCCAGAGCAGCGTTAAGGGCGGTTACCACTTTAAGCTGCTCTTCTACCGTTTGTACTCCGGTAGTTTTTTTGGTGGGAAGGAAGTCAGTAGGGCTATATGCCCTGATACGTTTTCTGGGGTCACGATTAACATTGGCTATAGTGCTGCACACCATGGCGGCACCATATAGGTTGCGTTCTTCTTGTAAATGTTTTCTGGCCAAAAGTGCGGAGAACTGTACCGGAGTAAGACTCCAGAAGTCGGTTTCACTTAGGCCTAAATCATACCGCCCCACCGCCCATAGGTCTAACCAAGTGGGGGGTTGGCGGCTAAAGGGCTTGGTTCACCTTCACCCTGCTGCTCGTTATTTGGCATGCTAAGCTGAAATACTTGTTGTATGGCATTTACTACTTCCTGAAGATTGCCGGGATGAATAAATCCCGCTACCTGTTCCATAGTCAAAGTCGGTTCTTCATGTAACAGCCCTGCCCAAAGCAAGGCCACTATATTGGAAGCACTCATATCCTGCCAAACGCTGGTGGAAAGTACATTTTTACCACTTATTTTTTCAAAGGCCATAAAGGCTTTGAAGTCTAGTTTAAAGTTTCTCTCTTTATCTAAGTAAAGGGTGGCTGTAGGAGCTGCTTTATTCATAGACTAAACCTCCCCTTAAGCTGAAGCTAATACCGGTTTACCCGTAACTTTCAGGGTAGCTCCGAAAAATAGTACTCCGTCAAAGGGTGCTTCTGTGCTTAAAGCTGAAACAATGCCATCAAAGGTCCAGGTTACAGATGGAGTACCGGGAAAGGTAATTACATAGGTATTGGTAGTTCCGGCATTAAAGTCGGTATAGAGGGTCTGTTGGCCAATTTCGTTGTTAAAATGACCTTCTAATATAACTTCTCCCCCGTCTTTTAGGCCTTGTAAGAATTCTCTATAACCTTCCGGACTGCTATGGGAAGTAATATCGATAGTATCGGCCACCATACTTGGTCCGCTAATTTTAGTAAGTTCCGCAATCGGGGTAGTTTCTTTCATTAAGGTGGTTCCAAATGCTGATTGTGCCATATTATAATTCCTCCTTATTTTTCGTTATAAATAATTGAAAATGTTATTTGGGTCTGATAGATAGGGGTTTCTTCCTCGTAAATATCTTCTTCTTTTATCTGCAATGCAGATTGGATTTTTTCCGACTCTGTCCAGGAGTCTAAGGCCTGACCTATTGCACCGGCTAGTTGTTTGGTTTCGTCATAGTTATCTGCGTAACAGGATATTTGAATCGTAAACTGTGACAGTTTGCTACAGCCGGAATGGCTGTATATAGGTAATTTATCTTTTAGCAGATAAACGCAGTATGGTTTAGTAGGTTCTGGTGGTGCAAAGACCGGATAAATTCTTTGGTTTATTAGGGATACTACTGCGGTATCCTCACTTAGTCTTGCCTGTAGATCTGTCTCAAAGCTCATTTTGTCACCTCATCTTAGTAACTTGTTTTGGATTCTTTTTTAAAGCTACATAGGAGCTAGGCATTTTTTAAGGTTAGTAATAAAGCAGGTGTACCGCATTACCTTAAAGCTGCCTTGTTTTAAATCAGTTAACCCTTATGCCTTTTAGTACATCTCCATCACCCCCTTTCGGTGCATGTAGTATTAATTAATATTTCCTCACCTCCTAATCCGGCTTAGCCATCTGTATCGTTGGAAATCCTTTTTGTTCTTTATACAGTACAAAGATTTTAAAAAAATTTTGTTTAACTGACCTCTTAATAAGCTTAGTTATTTTAGGAATTGGGTATCCCGGAATTCATTTATTCTGCTTATATTCCTGGAAAATCCAGCTTTACCTCGTAAATTATACTTTTGATATATCTCTTACTTTTTTTATCTCTGTTATTTTTATTAGGTATAATTTCATATCCACTAGTTATTTTCTAGTTGGTATGTACAGTATATAATACTTGCTTTTGTATTGTCAATAGTACAAATTGATTTTCTTTTGTTTCGTATGTTATTTCGTACATTAAATGGTAAAATAAAGTTTAAGGATTATAAAGGAGGGCTCGCTAGTGGCTAATGAATTCGGCGAGTTTGTTAAGAGCAGAAGAATTGAACTGGGCTTGTCTTTGCGGGATTTAGCTAATATAACAACTTTAAGCCATTCTTATATTGATAGTATGGAAAGAGGGGTTAATCCTAAAACTGGTAATCCGGTAAGTCCTACTGTAGAAACTCTTTTTAAGCTCGCCCAAGGATTGAATGTTAAGCTTGAAGATATGGTATCTATGTCGTTACCGGTTAGCTCTTCTCAGTTGATGGGCAGAATCAATATGGTCAGTAATTTTAAGAAGCTGCCTATTCTGGGAACTATTCGGGCCGGTACCCCTATTATTGCCGATGAGAATTTTTCCGGAGAGCTTGAGGTACCTGCTGATATAAAGGCGGATTTTGCCTTGGAGGTTAGAGGGGATAGTATGATTGGGGTAGGAATATTAGATGGTGATTATGCTTTATGCCGGGAATCAACTCAACCTCAGACTGGGCAGATAATAGTCGCCCTGCGTGATGAAGGGTCTATAAGTGAGGCAACTTTGAAGTATTTTTTTAATGGTAATGGGCATCCCTGTTTGAAGGCAGCCAATCCTAGTTATCCGGATATTGATTATAGGGATGGCTATAGGTGTGCCGGATATATGATGGCTCTTATACGTCAAGGTTCTCCCAGTTATCAAGCTTATAAGGAATACCTGGCTATATCTGAACATGAAGAATGGACGGGGGTTATTGAGAAGGCCACTGGATATGGGATAACCCCGGAACAGCTTTCTACCAACCTGGACATGCAGTTGCAAATGATTGAACGGATGCGGAAGAATAAAGGTAAATAAGTTTTCAAGTAACCCATTAAGGCCCTAGGTGATGGCAAACAAGAGTTAATCCAATAGGGCGTCATAGCCATTCTATAAGGCCCTGGAGGAGAAAGGAGAGTCTAAGAATGAATAACGAAGAAAAGATTTTGCAAATGCTTGACTTAATCGTTAATGAGGTAAGCGGATTAAAAGGTAATGTATGCGAGTTAAAGGATGATGTAAGCGGATTAAAAAGTGATGTATGCGAGTTAAAGGATGATGTAAGCGGATTAAAAGGCGATGTTAGCGAGTTAAAAGGTGATGTAAACCTATTAAAAAATGATGTTAGCGAATTAAAAGACGGACAAAAAAACCTAGAAACTAGGCAAGAGAATCTGGAAAACGGGCAAAATATTTTAGTTAAGCAAGTTGTTAAATTAACCAATGATGTCGAGGGAATTCGTCAATCGCAAGTGCGCATGGAAAACGACCTTACCGAAAAAATCCGGGCATTATTTGACGACCGTTCTATAAATCAAGATTACTTTAAATCTATTAAAAAATCTCTGGCCAAAATAGAAGATACTCTGCAGACTCACTCTTTTATGCTTATCGAGTTAGGGCAAAGGCAAGAAGACCAGGAAACCGAGCTGCGACTGTTGCGAGCCGAAAAATAAATAACAACTATGCCCAGCCCATAAATAGAAAAACTTATCGCAAGGTTTCAGAACCTTGCGATAAAACTTGGACATCCTGATTTTACTTTTCATGGACTCCAGCATTACCTACGCCACCATTATTCTTGCCGATGATTTCGAGATTTGCCCGTTTAATATCCTTAAAAATAATTTCTGCCAGTCTCATGTAATATTCATATAAATGGGCTAAAACATGCATGAATTTGAATCAGAAAAAATAAAGGAATCCTCTCGGATTCCCTAAATTCCTATGGTGCGGCAGAGAGGACTTGAACCTCCACGAAGTTTCCCCCACTAGAACCTGAATCTAGCGCGTCTGCCGATTCCGCCACTGCCGCATATATTTATTTCCTTAGCAAAGAAAATTATATACCATCACCTGAAACAATGTCAAGAAAACTACTATAGTATTACTTTACGAAATTAATTTTAAACCGATAGCTCCTCCTAATATCATAGTTATAAAGACTATTCTTTTCCAGTCTTTTGATTCGCCGTAGAAAAACATCCCTAGTATTGCCCCACCGGAAGCACCTATTCCGGTCCAAATGGCATACGCGGTTCCCATCGGCAATGTTTTAATAGCATGAGCCAGAAATATGAAACTGGCTCCAAATCCCAGAATTAGATATACTGCCGACTGCCAACTGTTCTCTTTATGAAATTTATTTATCATGGTGACTCCCAATGTTTCAAACAGGCCTGCCACAAGTAAAAAAACCCACGCCATTAAGATTCAGCTCCTTCTGTAACCTTGTCATTGGTAACTAATTTCAAGCCAATTATTCCGGCTAATAAAAGCAAAATCAAAATAAGTTTGGCTATTTTAAAGGGCTCCCCGAAAAATACAATATCTGCAAAAACGGTTCCCGCGGTACCTAACCCTACAAAAACAGCATATACGGTTCCTACCGGCAGCCTTTTTCCGGCCATGATCATTAAATAAAAGCTAATTATAATAGCTATGACAGTCCCAGCCCACTCCCCTAAGCCATCAGCATGTTTTAAGCCAATAACCCACATGACTTCAAAAAAAGCGGCAATAAATACTTTCATCCAGTTTTTATTCATGTATTTGATACCTCCCCATTTAGCTTTTCCACAAAATAAGAAAACCTAAGAGAAAACTGTTAAACAGTATCTCCCAGGCTTTTATCCTTCCGTGACACAGCCGAAGCTGTGAGTTTTCTCTCGGACCAGACTAACCTATGGTTACGGAACCCTAGAAAACTTTTTTTATATAATTATCTCCATCAAATTATACACCTATTTAACTTTTATTCAAGACCAGCTAAGCTTTATATAGTTTGCCCTGCCAAGTATCCCTTTCTACTAAGCACTTATCTATATTATTTAAAACTTCCCATTTATTTAGACTCCAATGAGGTCCAATTAAAAGTTGGCGGGGGCTGTCCCCGGTCAGACGGTGAATAATCATTTCCGGGGAAATAATTTCTAAGATGTCGGCTACTAAATTCACATACTCATCCTGTCTTAAGAAAGCAAAAGGTTTTTCCTGATAAATTCGGGCTAAAGGGGTATCTTGCATCAAATGGAGTAAATGAATTTTTAGGCCCTGTAGAGGCAGCCGGGCTACCTCTTGGGCCGTTTCTAACATATCCTCCCTAGTTTCCCCCGGTAAACCTAAAATAATATGGGCACAAGTTTCTATCTTTTCATTTTGCAATTTTTCCAAAGCCCCTAGAAATGAGTCATAATCATACTGCAAATTCATCTGCCTAGCCGTTTTTTTATGTATAGTCTGCAGCCCTAGTTCCACCCACAGATAAGTACGTTGATTAAGATTTCCTAGCAAATCCACTACCCCATCATCAATACAGTCTGGCCGGGTAGCAATAGCTAAGCCAACTACCCCCGGCTGGCTTAAAGCCTCCTCATAAAGGGTTTGTAACCTTGCTACCGGAGCATAAGTATTGGAAAAAGCCTGAAAGTAAGCGATATACTGGCCGGTTGCCCATTTACGGTGCATTATGTCCGTTACTTGGGCAAACTGTTCTCGGATAGAATCTTGACTATCACCAGCAAAATCACCTGAACCACTAGTACTGCAAAATAAACAGCCTCCTTTAGCCAGAGTGCCATCCCGATTAGGGCAAGTAAATCCTGCATCTAATGGTATTTTAAAAACCTTATGGCCAAATTTATTTTTTAAATGATAGTTGAGGTTATGGTATCTCTTACCATCCCAACTAAGATGTTCTAGAGCTTTAAATTCCACGGGGCACCTACCTATTTTAATTTCCACAGAGTATAATAGCATATATGTAAATAAGATGTTAAATTAATTACATATATTATTCCCTTTTACGAGTCAGCCATAAATTGAATAGATTAAGGAGTTGCTTTAAGTGAATAAGCGTTATCAATATTTAATTGTAATAATGATAGTAGCTGTAGTATATGCTTTTGGTTTTTATATAGCTAATCATCAAGACCCCCTTGATATTGTATATCCTGATACCGATACTATTTTAGGTAAAAATGACTTTTTAGTAGACTTTTCTACCGGGCAGCTTAAGGTTGGTATTTCAGATTGGGATGAGGTAGTACAAGTTCTGCCCCAGGGCAAAATGTTAGGTATGAGTACAATATATAGCCCGGAAAATTTAGATATTTTGCTAACCTTTACTGAAGATGAAAATATTTTGTGTAAGCTTCATATTTCTGACAGCAGTATTATGACTAACCGCGCTATAAAAGTTAGTGACCCTTTTAGTAAAGTTGTGGAAGCATATGGTCCTAATTACGCTTCCGTTTCTAAAAAAGGTGATAAAGATAATTTTGATGCTGCTTATGGCGCCGATAACAGTACCAGCATAATTTTTCAGATACGCAATAATTTGGTGAGTAAAATAATTTTACAAAGAGATCCGGCGGCGCTAAACTATTGAACTCTGCCCCCCCGGTAATCCGGTACGGACTCCACGGAAATTTAGCAGGATTTTTTTTCCCGGTATGGAATAGTTTCAATATCTTAACTAGTGTTGACGGGCATTATTGATGATGATATTATTATAATGATGTTTTTAATTAAAAATATCTCTTATCCAGAGAGGCAGAGGGACTGGCCCTATGACGCCCGGCAACCAGCCTACAGGTATGGTGCTAATTCCTGCAGATTATATGTCTGGCAGATAAGAGTAAGAAGTATATCTTGCCTCTTTGTGTTGGACAAAGAGGCATTTTATTTTTAGGAGGCTAAGGTTTTGATAACAATTAATAATCTTACTAAAATTTATACTGGAGCAAGTCATGAAGTTTTAGCTTTGGATAATGTTAGCCTTTCCGTGGACCGCGGCGAAATATTTGGGATTATAGGCTTAAGTGGTGCCGGTAAAAGCACCTTGATCCGTTGTATAAACATGCTGGAGAAACCTACCCAAGGTTCTATTATTGTGGATGGGCAGGATTTAACCAATTTAGATAAAAGTAAATTACGCAATGCCCGGCAGAAAATAGGCATGATTTTTCAGCATTTTAATTTACTGTCATCCCGAACTGTTTTTGATAACATAATGTTTCCTTTAGAAATTGCTAAGGTACCCTATAAAGATGCTAAAGACAAGGTCAGTGAACTTTTAGACTTAGTAGGACTAACCGATAAAGCTAAGGTCTATCCTGCACAGCTTAGCGGCGGTCAAAAGCAAAGGGTTGGGATTGCCAGAGCTTTAGCCAATAATCCTAAAATATTATTATCCGATGAAGCTACTTCAGCTCTGGACCCGGAAACAACCCGCTCTATACTAAAATTGCTTAAGGATATAAATAAGCAACTTGATTTAACTATCCTTTTGATAACTCATGATATGAATGTAATTAAGCAGGTATGTGATAGGGTAGCAGTCATAGATAACTCTAAAATTGTGGAAGTGGGCGATGTCCTAACCGTATTTTCCAACCCGGGCACTCCTACCTCCCGCAGTTTTATAAATGCCCTAGTTAAAAATGAAGTACCGGAAGACCTTATTCATAATATTCCTTTAGAAAGCGGAGTTTACACCCGTTTAATCAGGGTTTCCTTTATTGGTAAATCGGCCGGGGAACCTATAATTTCTTCCTTAATGAAATCTTTTGATCTGCAAATTAATATTTTATACGGAAATATAGACCGGGTTAAGGATACTCCTTTCGGTAATTTAGTTTTGGAGTTAATAGGAGACGCTGCCATAATTAATGAAGCCTTAGCCTATTTGCGTGCTAAAGGATTAGAAATTGAGGTGTTGAAAAATGCTTGAAATAATTAACGGCCTGGATATTAACTTATTTTTCACTAATTTTTTAGGTGATAATGCCTGGATTGCTGAAAAAGTCTTATTTGCTACTTGGGAAACTATTTACATGATTGCCATTGCTACCTTTTTGAGCTATTTGTTAGGTTTGCCTCTGGGAATTATTTTAGTAACTACCGAGCCGGGACATATTTTGGAAAATAAACCCCTTAACAGCACCTTGGCTTTTATCGTCAATATAGCCCGTTCTATACCTTTTATTATATTTTTGATTTTAATAATACCATTAACCCGCTTAATTATTGGTACTTACATCGGGACCGCCGCATCAATCGTGCCATTAACTTTGGCGGCCATCCCCTTTGTGGCAAGATTAGTAGAAACATCTATGCGGGAAATTGAATGGGGTTTAATTGAGGCAGCTTTATCTATGGGTGCTAATGCCTGGCAAATAATATATAAAGTATTAGTACCGGAAGCCATGCCTTCAGTTATTTTAGGGGTAGCTATTACTACTATAAATCTGGTAGGATATTCAGCTATGGCTGGTATTGTAGGAGGGGGGGGACTAGGTACACTAGCATACTATTATGGTTACCAGCGCTACGAATATACTATACTTTGGACTACGGTAATTATATTAATTTTAATGGTGCAGGGAATTCAGGTGCTTGGTGATAAGGCTACTGCCAACATAGTTAAAAAGAGGAGGTAACAAAGTGAAAAAATATCTGGTATTAGTATTATGTTTATTATTATCTTTAGGTGTTCTGGCCGGTTGCAGCAATAGTGCCGGAAACGGTTCCGACCAAAATCAACAGCAGCAACAGCAACAACAAGAACCGTCGCCTAAACTAGTAGTAGGTGCTACTGCTAAACCCCATGCAGAAATATTGGAGGTAGTTAAACCTTTACTAGTTGAGGAAGGTGTTGACTTAGTTATTAAGGAATTTACCGATTATGTTTTAATCAACCCGGCTTTAAAAGACGGACAAATTGATGCTAACTTCTTCCAACATACACCATACTTAGATGATTTTAATGCTAAAAATAATGCTGATTTAAAAGAAGTAGTTAAAGTTCATAATGAACCTATGGGAGTTTATTCTAAATCTATAACTGACCTTAAGGACCTGGCTGATGGCGCTATAGTAGGAATTCCTAATGATGCCACTAATGGCGGCCGAGCTTTATTAGTTTTACAAAGTGCCGGACTTATAAAACTTAAAGATGGTGTAGGAGTTACTGCTACTGATGTTGATATAGCGGAAAATCCTAAGAAACTTAAGATTCAAATGATGGATGCTCCTATGCTGCCCCGGGCTTTGGAAGACCTGGCTATATGTGTTATCAATAGCAACTATGCTTTGGAAGCTAATTTAAATCCGGTTAATGACTCAATCTTTATGGAGCCTTCTGATTCTCCGTTTGCTAATGTTTTAGTAGTAAGAGCTGGTGATGAAAACCAAGAAAATATTCAAAAGCTGGCTAAAGCATTACATTCCGAAGAAGTAAGAACTTTCTTAGAAGAAAAATATCAAGGTGCTTGTGTACCATCCTTTTAGGTTATAGGCAAGACATTATAGTGAGTAAGGGCGGCCTCCACAACAGAGGTCGCCTTTATTTTTTGGTTATAAAAGAGCATGAATTCTCCCCCCCGAATATCCGAAGTAGGCTGATGCATTACAGCCTTGTTAGTGATAATCTAAAACTACCCCAGCATAATAATTGAAAAGTCCCCCGGGATAAAATAGACTTTCCTATGTGTCTAAAAGATATATAGGAGGTTCCCGGGAGATGATCAGCCTGAAAGAGAAA
>JAEWZB010000035.1 GCA_023395515.1 Bacillota bacterium | reverse complement strand
AAGCAGTTCTATAAGGATCGAGATGGCTGAAAGCATTATGAAATCGAACCTTTATACCATAGGCTTATATCTAAAATCATTGCCTGATGCAGATTATGCGGTAGAGGAACTTAAAACTATAAAGATTTCTGAAATGTATGAACGAGGCCGGGAATTAATTAACACTAAATTAAGGGACGCAAAGCATAGCTATGATTTAGTGCAAAAAAATAAGCTTACTACCTTTAATTACTCTTATAATTCAACCCTGAGCGAAAATGGTCTGGGAATTTTCTTTAAATCATACAACCTTGAATATGAGGCCCATGAGTCTCCGGCTTCTATCGATTATCAGCTTTGTAACCCGGTTAATGATTGGGTCGGAATAGAATTTATGCAAAAATATCTGGAGAATTTATATCTGGAAAATGAATTTTGCCTGAACTTTACAGCAAAAACAATTAACCATCTGCTTTACGGATATGACAAAGGTTATAAAGATTTATTGATTAATATTTTTGAACAGGTATTAACCGCAGCTTTAGCATGTTCCTTGGCTAACCGCAGGGTTAGGGATCTTATTATAAATGAAGAAGATATTCAGTATCTGTATGAGAAATTATCCAAATATGATAACTATACTCTGAAGTTAAATATTAATCAGGCCGCTGAAGATCTATGGGCAGAATTGAATATTACCGACCCTGCACTGCAAAAATATGTGGCCAAAAGTTTACCTAAAATTACCGCTAATATAGAAAATGCCCTAAAAATAAATACGCTTAATAAAATATTTGTATCCTTAGTCAACCCCGATTTAGAGCCTAAAATTCACTTTAAATCGAAAGGTAAAATGGATGATGCAGAATACAGAGAATTAGTGGAAGAATTGCTTAGATGCAGACATTCATCGGATAAGTTAGAACTAATAAGGGAAAAAGTAAAATCTTTTGATGATTTGGAAGATGTATTATTTGATGCTTACCTGGAGGAAGGAGAAATTATTGCGATATTTAATACCCTGGGAGATGTGGAATTTGCAGTGATGATTAAAAGACATCCATTGGCAGCAGAGGTTCAAGCCGTGGATTTATCAGAAACAGAATCGGCTTTACGGTTATACTTGAAAAATTATATGAGCCAGCTGCCCGTGGGGAAACAAGAACAAATTTTTGCCCTGGTCAATCACCTTACCGATGTTGACATATAAGAACTCCTCTGGCCACTTTAATTATAACAAATAAAAAATTCTAAATGCAGACTATTTGTTCCCTGTGGCCCTTGTTATAATGCTTAGTACCTTAATATGATTGGTGGGAGGGAAACATATGAATTCCTATGTGCTTGATTTTCAGGATATTGACCAAACCGAGCTTATGATGGTCGGGGGCAAAGGGGCAAATTTAGGAGAGCTATCCAAGGTTGAAGAACTATGTGTACCAGATGGCTTTTGTATTTCTACGGCAGCTTTTAAAAGAGTAATAGGGGAAACGCCGTCGATTAATGAGTTGCTTGACCAGTTAGCCTTTCTTAAGGTGGAAGACCGGGATAAAATCGCTGTACTTAGCAGTGAGATTCGCAGAATTATAGAGGGGGCAGCCATCCCGGAAGAGATTATTGAAGAAATCTTTAGTCATCTATCCAGACGGGGAGAAAAAAATGCTTATGCGGTACGGTCCAGTGCCACCGCCGAGGATTTACCCAGCGCCTCTTTTGCCGGCCAGCAGGATACGTATTTAAATATCATTGGTAAAGAGGCGATCTTAAAGCATATCAGCAAATGCTGGGCATCGCTCTTTACCGAAAGAGCTGTAATTTACCGCCTACAAAACGGCTTTGACCACCGTAAAGTATATATGTCAGTAGTTGTACAGAAGATGATTTTTCCCCAGGTATCGGGAATTATGTTTACCGCCGATCCGGTTACTTCTAACCGGAAGGTCGTGTCGGTTGAAGCCGGCTTTGGACTGGGTGAGGCCCTGGTCTCCGGTTTGGTGAATCCGGATATTTATAAAGTGCGCAATGGGCAGATTATGGATAAGAAGATATCGGCTAAGAAGCGGGCTATTTATCCCTTAAAGGGTGGCGGGACGAAAGAAAAGGAGATTCGACCAGAGGAGCAAAACAGGCAAGTGCTGACAGATAAGCAAATTTTACAGCTAGAGCAGATGGGCAGGAAGATTGCAGCACATTTCGGCTGCCCTCAAGACATAGAATGGTGTTTCGCTGATGATATATTTTATATAGTCCAGAGTCGGCCTATTACTACTTTATACCCTATCCCCGCAGTGCATGATGGAGAAAATCACGTTTATGTATCAGTTGGTCACCAACAAATGATGACCGACCCTATGAAACCATTAGGATTATCTTTCTTTCTGTTGACAACTTATGCCCCCATGCATAAAGCCGGGGGCAGGTTATTTGTGGATGTGACCCATAATCTGGCTGCACATGTCAGCAGAAAAGTTTTACTAGATAGCCTGGGACAGTCTGATCCGCTTATAAAAGACGCTCTTATGACCCTTATAGAACGGGGAGATTTTATAAAAGGGTTACCGGATGATGAAGAGGAACAGAGCCTGGTTAAAAACAATAAAATTATGTCATCTGCAGGTGGTCGCACCCAATTTGAAAACAATCCTGCCCTGGTTCCCGAATTAATTAAAAATAACCAGATCTCAATAGCAGAATTAAAGGAAAATATTCGAACTAAATCAGGAATAGCTTTATTCGATTTTATCCGGGAAGATATACAGGAGCTAAAGAAAATTTTATTTGACCTGCGAAGCTTGGGTATAATTATGGCGGCTATGGATGCTTGTATTTGGATTAATGAAAAAATGGAGGAGTGGCTAGGGGAAAAAAGCGCAGCAGATAAGCTTTGTGGGTCCGTACCCCACAATGTTACTGCAGAAATGGGCCTGGAGCTGCTGAGGGTGGCAGATGTGATTCGCCCTTACCCAGAAGTAGTGGAGTATTTGCAACATGCAAAAGATGATAACTTTTTAGATGAACTGGTTAAGTTTAAGGGCGGACCTCCAGCCCGAGACGCTATCTGTGCTTATCTTAAGAAATACGGAATGAGATGTGCCGGGGAAATCGATATTACCAAAACCCGTTGGGGTGAAAAACCGACTATACTTATTCCCATGATTTTGAGTAATATTAAAAACTTTGCGCCTGAGGCCGGACAGCGGATATTTGAGCAAGGACGGCTGGAAGCCGTACAAAAAGAACAGGAGTTATTAGAACGCTTGCAGCAGCTACCGGAGGGGAAACAAAAAGCTGAGGAAACCAAACGAATGATAGACCTAATTCGAGGGTTCATGGGTTACCGTGAATATCCCAAATACGGCATGGTTAACCGTTACTTCATTTATAAACGGGCTTTATGGCAAGAAGCCGAGAAACTTGTAAAGGCAGGCGTTATTCACGAAAAAGAAGATATATATTATCTTACTTTTGAGGAGCTTGGCGAATCTGTACGCACCAATAATGTGGATTACCAAACCATAAGTGCCCGTAAAGGGGAGTACAAATTATATGAAAAGCTAACTCCGCCCCGGGTTATCACCTCTGATGGTGAAATCATTACCGGTAAGTACCAACGGGGAAATCTTCCCGCCGGCGCTGTTGCAGGTCTGCCGGTTTCAGCCGGAGTAATAGAGGGGCGGGCCCGGGTCATCTTAAACCTGGAAGATGCCGATTTGGAAGCGGGAGATATATTAGTCACCACTTTTACCGACCCTAGCTGGACCCCATTGTTTGTAGCCATAAAAGGCCTGGTAACTGAAGTGGGGGGACTGATGACCCATGGAGCAGTTATTGCCCGGGAATATGGTTTACCGGCAGTTGTCGGAGTAGAAAATGCTACTAAAATAATAAATGACGGGCAGAGAATCCGGATGAGTGGAACGGAAGGCTATGTGAAAATCTTAGAATAGAGAAGAAGAAAGGCAAATTATTTCTCTGCAAACGGATTTTTATTGGCACAATAGCGGTGATCATTAGTAACGTGCTGACGGCATGCGCTGCGGGTTACATCACATGTAGCAATATCAAGGAGGGCAGCGGCAGTTTCTTTAAATAATTCTTTATTCAGATCATAATGGGTGTAGTAACCTCTTTTTTCTCCGGTTACCAGTCCCGCCCGGCGTAAAACCTGAAGATGCTGGGATACGGCTGCTTCGGAAATATTAAGCTTTCGAGAAAGTGCGCCCACACAAAAATCATAATTTAGCAATAAATCAATAATTTTAAGGCGCGTTTCATCAGATAGTGCCTTTAATACCTTGGAAAAGTCTTCCACACGAACAACTCCCGGTAGCTTTATTCTGCCTGCATAGTATAAAGAGAGGCCGAAAATTATAGGGCCTTTCAATACGTAAAAGCAAATTTGCATATGAATAAGGATATGATAAATCAATTTATCTTATCCTTATTCATATAGGATAATGGGCAGTAATTTAGATGTCAAGTTAAGGGCTAAACGGAAAATAAATACTTGGGCTAGTGTGGTTATATAATTAAGTAAATACTTAATTATATAACCGAATTATATTGCGCATGAAGATTAAAAATGATAGACTAATTTCATCATTTACAAATAGTGCTTATTTTTCTGCCGAAGCTCTCGGCAGAAAAAAATACCTATAGGTTAGCTAAGACTAACTTATGTTGGAGCCAGCACTATTAATTAAGGGGAGATTAATTGTGGATAAGTTATTTTATGAACAAATGCTCTTGAAAAATAGTAAAGGAGCGGAGGACGCGGAACAAAAATGGGATAAGCGAGCTGAGGATTTTAATCTGTCACAGCAAAAGGATCAATCCGGTTTTGCTGTGACAGTTGCCGCGATTTTAAAGGAACGGGGCATATTATCTGGTGCAAGGATTCTTGATATTGGCGGAGGCAGCGGGCGGTATGCAATTCCTTTTGCGGCTCAGGCTAAAGATGTAACTGTTACGGATATTTCCGCTAATATGCTGGAACTTGCCCGCAAGAATGCCCAAAGGGAAGGGCTTAATAATCTTTCCTATGTTAAGTTAAACTGGGCGGATGCCGATTTATCTGAATTAGGATGGAGAAAGAATTTTGACCTTTCTTTTGCATCTATGTGCCCGGCTATCCGTTCTCCGGAAGGGCTGGGCAAAATGTTGGAAGCCTCCCGGGGTTTTTGCCTGATTAATCAATTTATTAGCGGTTCCGATACGTTGGCTGATTATTTGCTTAAAAAACTGAACGTAAATCATTCCTATGACCCGCATAATGACCGGGATACGGTACAGGCCTTTTTTAATCTTTTATGGCTGGAAGGTTATGAACCGGAGATCTTTTATTTAAGACGGGATGAGACATTTTCGTATACGGTTAAGGAAGCTTACGGGCGCTATGCTGGAAGATATGCTGAGATGGCGCAAAACGAGGGAGTAGACCTGGAAGAGTTAATAACCCAATATGCTGCCGGGCAAGATGTTTTTGCAGTAAGCAGTAAAACTACCATGGCCATGATTTTATGGGCAGTTTAGATAAAAAGATTAATGGATAAAGGAGGAACTATGATGAGGAGTAAAAGATTTTTGCCCATGATCTTTAGGGGATTATTAGCCATGGTTTTATTGTTGGGACTGGCCGGTTGTGCACAAAACGCGAGCAATACCCAAGGCGAAGAAATGAAAGGCGGAGCAGAACCGGCGGCTGTGACTTTACGCTTAGCGGGAGGAGATACAGGTTGGCCTAATCCTTTTAAACATGCTCCCCGAGGCCCCGGAATGTCTAAAATGCAGATTTTGTATGATTCTCTTTTGGAAAAAGACGAAAAAGGCAATATCCCGTGGCTGGCCAAAAGCTGGGATATAAATGATGACGGAACTGTATATACTTTTTATCTGCAGGAAAATGCTTTATGGCATGACGGTAAGCCTCTGACCGCAGAAGATGTGGCCTTTACCTTATCTTATTATAAAGAACATCCGCCTGTTTCCAATGAGCTTCTCATAGGCGGGGACTATATTGTAAAGGAAACCCAAGTGCTTGATACTAATACCCTGGAAGTTGCTTTTAACCGTTTTGACCATACTTATTTGGCTAAAATAGGCGGTGTACGCATTTTACCTAAACATATATGGGAAAATGTTGCTGATCCTGCTGCTTATACGGGAGATGATGCGGCCATAGGGTCCGGTCCTTATAAGCTTGATTTTTATGATCCGCAACAGGGAGCCTACAGATATGTAGCCTTTGAAGAGTATTGGGGGCTAAAACCGGCGGCAGCCGCAATTGAATGGATACCGGTCAGTGATAACGTTCTGGCTTTTGGTAATAAGGAAATTGATTTAATTAACGCACCGGCTGATATTTTGCCTAATTATCAAAATAATAAGGAATATGCCATTAAGACTGCCCACTCTTATCATAGTTACCGCTTGATGATGAATATGGAGGCGGTAGAGGATTTGCGCGATGTTAACCTGCGCCAGGCCCTTGTTTACGGGATAAACCGTCAGGAGTTGGTGGATAAGGCAGCGCGCGGGGCAGCTATGGTAAGCAGTCAGGGCTATGTGCTGCCTGTCAGTTCTTGGTATAACGAAAATATTGAACAATATGACTATGACCCGGATAAGGCTTTAAGACTCTTAAACGGTAAAACTTATTCTTTTACGTTACTAACTGATAATTCTCCCGATGGTATGAAGGTAGCCGAATTGATTAAACTGTCCTTAGATAAAATAGGGGTAAAGGTTACGGTAAAAAGCGTGGAGGCCAAAACCCGGGATAATGCTGTAAATACAGGTGAATATGAGCTGCTGCTTATTAACTCCGGTGCTATGGGCGGAGACCCTGACTACTTGCGCACCGTCTATGGTGAGGGGGCCAAGACCATTAAAGGCTGGAAAAATCCCGAAATTGCAGCACTTATAAAAGAACAGGCGGCTGAACAAAATGAGACCCTGCGTCAGAAGATTATTTTTGAACTTCAGGAACGAATAGCCGATGAGGTTCCTATGATTATGCTGCACGGAGCTATGGATAATTTCGTATACCGCCCGGATACTTATAATCTATGGATGTTCCGTTATGACCATAGTAAATGCGATCATAACAAGATATCTTATTTGCTGAGAGAGTAAAATATGAAAACCCATTATTTGTTGGTAATGCTGGTGATGATCGGTGTGAACTTTTTTTTACCCAGATTAATGCCCGGAGACCCGTTCCTCTATCTTTCGGTAGAGGACGGGAACGTTTCTGCCGTATTTTCACAGGAACAGATTGATCATTATAAATCTTATTACGGCTTGGATCAGCCTCTGCATATCCAGTTTTGGCGCTATATTACCGGAATCTTGCAGGGGAATTTGGGCAGCAGTATTTATTACAACACTAGTGTGACGGAAATGATTTTTACGCGCATGCCCTGGACTCTTTTTATTGTTCTCTCTTCACTAATTTTAAGTAGTATAATCGGTACGGCCATAGGGGCCATATCAGCTTGGCTAAGAGATAATCCTGCCGACCGCCTGATGTATCTTTTTATGGTTATAATTTCTGAGATTCCCGCTTTTTTAGTAGGAGTATTTTTTTTGTTTATTTTGGCAGCCCAGATGCAATGGTTTCCTTTATCCGGTGGCAGTACGGTGTTTGCTTCTTTTGATTCCATTTGGAAGCAGCTGGGGGATATTTTGCATCATGCCTTTTTGCCCATTTTGACTTTATCACTTACGCGGGTGGGAAGCTTTTATCTTTTATCCCGCAACAGTATGTTAACGGTACTTTCCAAGGATTATATACGCACGGCCAGAGCCAAAGGCATCGGGCAGAGGAATACTATCTTTCGCCATGCGCTCCGTAATGCTCTGCCGCCGGTTATAGCAAGAGTGTTTATGAGTATGGGGGCTTTATTTGGCGGGGCGGTATTAGTGGAAAATGTGTTTGCTTATCCCGGTGTCGGGCGCTTAATGCTTGAAGCGGTAACTAACCGCGATTATGTTCTGATTCAAGGAATTTTTTTAATAATTACGATAACAGTTATTTTGATGAACTGGCTGGCGGAAGTTATTTACCGGAAGCTGGACCCCAGGGTGATTTAAATGAAACAAAATATTAACACATCTATATGTAAAGTGAAACCGTGTTTCTTGGGGATGACGAAAATATCAGGGAAGTGCCATACTTTCTGGCGCCAGGCTTTTAGCTGGTACGGAAAAATTGGTATAGGTGTTATTGTTATTATACTGTGTTTATCTCTGATTTCTTTTTGGTTTTTAGGAGATGCACACCGGATACCTGCCGGGACTGCACTTATGCCACCCAGCTTTGCTCACTGGTTGGGAACGGATGATTTGGGTATCGATCTTTTTGCCCAAATATGTCATGGAGCAGCTATTAGTTTGCTGGTAGGATTTTCTTCCGCTATATTGGCAGGATTTGGGGGCAGTGTATTGGGGATTATGTCCGGCTATTACGGAGGTCTGGTAGACAGCTTGGTTACAGGTTTATGTGATGTAATGGCCTCCATTCCCCAATTACCCCTCATGATTGTATTAGGAGCTTTTTTTGGTTCCAGTCTGAGCAATATTATTTTGGTTATTGCTTTGATTTCATGGGTGGGACCGGCCCGAACTGCCCGGGCCAAAATCCTTTCCATGCGCCATGAAACTTATATTTTAGCGGCTAAAAGTTATGGCGCCGGCTTTCTTCATTTAGCCGGTAAGCATTTTATTCCCGGAATATTGCCGATTATGATGGTGAGCATGATTCGCATAATAAGTCATGCTATTGTGGCCGAGGCCGGACTTGCTTTTTTAGGTTTGGGTGATCCGCTTTCTAAAAGCTGGGGCGTTATTTTAAACCGCTCGATTAATTTTCCCGGAATTTATTTTACGGATTTCTGGAAATGGTGGATTATGGCCCCTTTAACGGCTTTGGTCTTGTTAGTTGTATCCATAGCGTTTATTAGTCGAGATTTAGAAAGGGTAGTTAATACCAAAAGATAAAAAATAATCCAAGGAGTTGGGTCGTTTATTATGTCGGTTTTGGAAGTTGAAAATCTGTATGTTCGTTACCGTCAAGATGCTACTATTAATGCCGTACATAACGTAAGTTTTTCTCTAAAAGCCGGAGAGAGTGTCGGAATTATTGGAGAATCAGGGAGTGGCAAATCAACTTTGGCGATGTCGATTATGGGCCTTTTGGAGGCCCGGGCTTACAGCAGCGGGAGTATTCGTTTTAAAGGAGAGGAGCTTTTATCCCTGTCCGAACCGGAGCGGGATATTTATAGATGGAGCCGTATTGCTATTGCTTTTCAAAACAGCCTGGAGGTTTTAAATCCTTTAATGTCCGTCGGAGAGCAAATTACGGAATGTATCGTAAAACATACTAAACTTAGCCAAAAAGAGGCTGTAGTAAAAGCCGCAAGCCTTTTCGCTATGGTTGGTTTGGAAACAAGTTGGTGTAAAGCATATCCCCATCAGCTTTCAGGTGGTATGCGGCAAAAGGTTTTGATTGCTATGGCCTTATCTTGTGACCCGGAGGTGTTAATCGTAGATGAACCCACTATGGCCTTGGATTCTGTATCAAAGCAGGAGATTATAAGGTTATTAATCCGGCTGAGGAAGGAAAAAGGCTTTTCGATGCTGGTAATATCTCACGAGCTTCCGGTTATTGCCGCATTAACCTCCCGTATTTTAGTCATGTATACGGGTAATGTGCTGGAAGCAGGAGCAACTGAGATGCTTTTGCATAATCCGCTGCATCCCTATACCCGGGGGCTTTTATATTCCTCGCCTTCTATCCACCCTTACCGGGATATGTGGGGAATACCGGGAGAAATTCATATTACCGAAGAAGATCAATGTCCTTTCTACAGCCGTTGCAATCAAAGAATTAAAGTTTGCCTGGAAGAGCATCCGGTTTTGGAAGACGTGGCAGAAGGAAGGTCGGTTGCCTGTCTGCGGGGTGGAATTGTAAACCTTTTATCCGGCACAAATATTCAAAAGACCTATTATGAGAAAAACCGTAAAATAAGAGCTTGCCGAAACTGTCATATGGAAATTAAGTCCGGGGAAGTGGTGGCACTTATCGGACAATCAGGCTCCGGTAAAACTACTTTGGCCGGAATACTTAGCGGCATTATGCCTGCTGATGAGGGGGAAGTGCTTTTTGAAGGACGCAGGATATCAGGTAATAGTGAAACAGCCAAAACCGAAGGTATTCAAATAGTATTTCAAGATCCGCTTTCTGCTACTAATGAAAATTTAACTATTTTAGAAATCGTACAGGAACCACTTGATATTATAAAAAAGGGAATTAAAGCGGAGAGGCTTATTGAAGTTAAAACCGCGTTGGAACAAGTACAATTGCCTTATGATGATACTTTTTTAAAACGCCGCGGATATGCCTTGAGTGGCGGCCAACGCCAAAGAGTGGCTATTGCCCGGGCTTTGGTTATGAACCCGAAGCTTATGATTGCCGATGAAATAAGTTCCATGCTTGATCCTTCCAGTGCCGCTAATTTGCTGCGCCTGCTTAAAGGCTTGCAAAACCTGCGCGGATTTTCCATGTTATATATAACTCATGATATTGCTTTGGCGCGAAAAATATCCGATAAGGTTTATGTAATGTGTCAGGGGGAAATGGTCGAGTACGGTTCGGCCAACAAGATTTTGCACCGTCCGGAAAATGTCTATACCCAAATGCTGCTGCAAGGGACAACGATGTAAACAGAGGATGGTTTTTTATTTAATATTGCTCACCGATTCTAAATTAGTGCGGTGGGCCATTTTTTTATTCCCATAGTTTTTTTTCGTAGCTTAATGTTGATATAATATCTGTGCAAAGCTAATTTAGCGGGTTGGATGCAAGGGTGAAGAAAGGCGTTGGTTCTACTCCAACTAGTAATGCCATGGCCTTGGAAGGAGGCATACCGGTTATCGCGAATCCGCAGTTCACGTTGGATATGGAGGAGGCAACAAAATCCAGGGAGAAATTATTGGACATGAAAGCCCGGACTTATTATTGCTATCATGGCGGTGTTTATTACCGGGAATACTAATACCGGGCTACGGATAGCATAGGAATGTCTATATAAATTAACAGTGTAAGGAGAGAAACTTTCATTTATGAATATAAAGAAAATTACGGTGAACGATAACGAAATAGCCATTGTTAACAGTGATAAGGTTTGTATAGCAGATGTACAATCTGCACTGGACTTCATGATGTCGGTAAATTATGAAACCGGAAGCCATTCCATTATAATAAACAAAGAAGCGGTTAGTGAAAATTTCTTCGTTTTAAGTACCGGAGTGGCCGGTGAAATTCTGCAGAAATTTATCAATTACCAATTCAAGCTGGCGATTGTGGGTGACTTTTCAGGCTATACAAGCCGGCCTCTGCAAGATTTTATATATGAAAGCAATAAGGGAAGAGATATTTTCTTTGTAGCTTCCGAAACAGAGGCTATGGAGAAGTTGAGCAGGGTATAATTTTATACTATTCTGGTTAAATTTCTGTGGGCTATCTTATGCGGGTAAGTTAATCGAAATAGAGGAGGCATGTGGGTACACAAGATTTTATAATGTGTATGTCACATAAAGTTATATATGAATCAGAAGAAATATGAATTTGAAGCAGTTATTAAAAAAGTTCCCGACTTAGACGGCACCTATATCGAATTTCCTTATGATGTGAAGGAAGAGTTCGGTAAAGGCAGAGTAAAAGTCCATGCCACTTTTGACTCAGAGCCTTATGACGGGAGCATTGTGAACATGGGCGTAAAGAACCCTGACGGTTCGGTGTGTTACATTATAGGATTACGAAAAGACATTCGCACTAAAATTGGCAAGCAGCCGGGTGACAGTATAAAAGTTACGATTGTGGAGAGAGGGGCAGAACATACTGAGTGGCAATGCCCAAAATGCGGGCGGAATTTCAACAATATTAATCAAAGCCATTATTGCGGCGAAGCTCCGAAAACCATTGACCAATATATCGCCCTGCAACCAGAAAATATCCAGCCGTTTTTGCAGCAGGTGCGGGATACCATCCGTGCTGTCCTGCCCGATGCACAGGAGCGTATTTCGTGGAGTATGCCGACTTTCTGGAATAAGCATAACATTATTCATTTTGCAGCCTTTAAAAAGCACCTCGGAATTTATCCCGGCGCAGAAGCTATGATACATTTTGCGGACCGTTTCAAGGGATACAAGACCAGCAAAGGTGCGGTACAGTTTCCGTATGAAAAACCACTCCCGCTGCTGTTGATTGCGGAGATGGCGAAATGGTGTTATGAAACGGAGAATTACCACTGATGGAGGGCAACTAGGCCAAAAACAAGAAAAATGTTAAAGGACTGGGAGGCGCCCTATATTCAGTCACTTATGAAATTAATTGAAACCCGGAGCAAGGATAAATAAAGAGCGGAGGAAGCCATGATGGACAATTGCACCAGGGAAGAATTGCAAGAGGCTTTACGAGTGGTTGCTTCTGTTATCAGCAGATGTGAAAAAATGCAGCCTAAATTTGCGGCGGGGACCTCCCAGCATACCCTTCTGCAGAACAGACTGCAGGCATTATATATTGCAGAATCCTTGCTTAAAGATGAAAATGCGGCCGAATATACGAAGGAAGATTTAGGGAAAGCGCTGCCGCCGCTATCCTCCATTATCAGCAAGTGTGAAAAAGCCCAACTGAAATTTACGGAAGGTAGCTCCCATCACACCCGCTGGCAAACCATGATAAAAGCCATGAACCTCTCCAAATCACAGATAACAGATGAAATCAGTAAAAGAGTTTAATTTTCGGTTGGTAGTAAGCTGACATTAAGCAAATAACTGGGCCGTATTTTACGGCGGTAAATTTGAAACCCTGCATTTACTAAATGAGGGATACTTAAAGAAGATGCTGGAACGGTAGGAAGTCCTAGCCGGTTGGATATATTGAAAAATCCGAATTTATGGAGTTGAATTTCAGGCGTGAGAGTTACAACGACTTTCACGTCTTTTGTTTTCAAAAAATATATGGGTTTGTATAAGATAGAATACATTAAACCACTAGGAGGTCTATTGATAAAAAGGAGAAATTTTGCGATATTATTAGGGTAAATATAAAGAAGATAATGGAAAGAGCAAAGGTTATTAAAAGAATAGGGAGAAGGAATTTATATTTATGAATAGGCGCGATCTAGCCCTGGCTTTATTAGTTGTAACCGTATGGGGAGCAAATTTCACCGTAATTAAATTAGGCCTTGATGGGATACCGCCTATGCTGTTGGCTGCTTTAAGATATACCTTGGCGGCTATACCGGCAATCCTTTTTATAAAACCTCCTAAAGTAGCATGGCGTTATATTGTCGGGTATGGAATGACGGTTGGGGTGGGGCAATTTGCTTGTCTGTTCTATGCCATGCATATAGGAATGCCGGCTGGTGTTGCTTCCGTTGTTCTTCAATGCCAAGCTTTCTTCACCCTTTTGTTGGCGGCCCTACTTTTAAAAGAATCAATAAAAAGGAATCAGATGCTAGGTTTAGCCGTGGCTGCTCTGGGCCTTTACTTTATAGGCGCAAATATGGGCAGCCATGGAGCAATCTCCCCAATTTCTTTGGCCCCGTTTTTATTAACCATTCTGGGAGCTGCTTTTTGGGGGCTTTCCAATATAGTAGTTAGGTACGCTGACCGACACAGTACCGCCCGTGGAGAAAAACTTAATATGTTGAGTTTGGTAGTATGGTCAAGTCTGGTTCCACCACTGCCTCTTTTGGCTTTTGCTATGATGCTGGATACCCCGAAAACATTATTACATGCAGTAATTAACATGAATACCGTGTCTATGTTAGCGGTGCTTTACCTGGCTTTTGCTGCCACCTTATTCGGCTTTTATATCTGGAGTACCTTGCTGGCCAAATATCCGGCTGGTAAAGTAGCCCCATTATCCCTGCTGGTACCTGTGACCGGACTTATTACAGCCCAGATTGTTCTGGGAGAACAGCTGGCAAGAATGCAATGGTTAGGCTGTATGATAATACTTATAGGGTTAGTAATATCAAATTTTGGAGCTTCTTTAATACATAGAATTTTTAATGTAAAAGAAGTCTAAGGGCCTAAGAGGTAACTCACAGAGTCTTTTTTTTCCAAGTTTGATGTTGATATAATATTTCTGAAGAGAAAGTTTGTTGGTTGGAGTGATATATGAAACAAATATTTTTATTGGTGGGAAAGAGGTTTTTGGGCAGTCATCTTGATTTACGGGTACGTCTGTTTAACGTACTGGCCATAACGGGTATAATTATCAGCATTCTTATGGCTGTTAGTGCGATTCTTACCCAGGTGGGCAGGGGAACCTTTTGGTTAAATTTATTTATAGCCGTATTATCTTATAGCTTGCTGGCCTATTCCTATCGAACCGGAAAATATCAACTCTGTTATTTAATTACTATTATCGCGGTATTTATCTTATTATTCCCCGCCATATTTTTCACTTCCGGCGGCTATCATAGCGGAATGCCGTCTTTTTTTGTATTTGCGGTGATGTTTACGGTTTTCATGTTAGAAGGTAAGATTGCCCTTATCATGTCGGTGTTGGAAATGATTATTTATGTGGCAATATGTATTTTTGCCTATTTGAACCCTCACAGGATAACTTTTTTTCAGTCCGAGTTGGACATTTTGCTTGATGTTATCATGGCTTTTGTAGTTGTTAGTGTAGCGCTGGGAATTACCATGCATCTTCATTTCCATATGTATAGTGCGCAGCAACGTGAACTTGAACAAGCTAAAGAAGAAGCATTGGCGTTAAGTCAAGTTAAGACCACATTTTTAGCTAACATGAGCCATGAAATCAGAACCCCTATAAATGTCATTTTAGGTATGAACGAAATGATTTTACGTGAAAGCGAGCCGAGGTTAATTGCCGGTTATGCTGCTAATATTCAAAACGCTGGAAAAACCCTCTTAACCCTTATCAATAATATACTTGATGTATCTAAAATCGAATCCGGCAAATTAGAACTGATGGAGGAAAGTTATAAAACCTCCGAACTTATCTCCGACCTGGCCATGATTGGGCATGAACGTGCGGCCAAGCACGGTATAATGTTCTTAACTGAAACGGACAAATACTTGCCATCAGTATTGTACGGAGACTTTATTCATATAAAGCAAGTGGTAGTAAATTTTCTTTCCAATGCGGTGAAATATACTAAAAATGGCTCGGTTACGCTTAATTTTAGTCAAAAAATTGTAGATGGTCAGATGATATTATGCATAATGGTGAAAGATACGGGCATTGGCATTGATAAGAATAATCTGGAATATCTATTTGAGGCTTTCACCCGGATAGATCTTCCCTCCCATCGCAATATCGAGGGTACCGGGCTGGGGCTGGCCATTGCCAAAGAACTCACCGAGCTTATGCAAGGAAAGATCTATGTGGACAGCGTTTTGGGAGTTGGCAGTACTTTTACAATTGAGATACCGCAAAGAATTGAGGACAGCACACCGATTGGCGACAAGGAATCTGTACCAAGCGCAGCCAAATCAAGCGAAAGCAGCTTTATAGCACCGACAGGAAGTATTTTAGTGGTTGATGATAATAAGGAAAATCTGGAGGTTATAAAATCACTGCTTAAACGCAGCTTGCTGCAAATAGATACCGCGGCCAGCGGCAATGAATGTTTGCTGGCAGTTAAGAGAAAACGGTACAATATCATCTTTATGGATTACATGATGCCTGACCTGGACGGTATAGAAACATTAAAAAGGTTGCGTGAAAGCGATACAGACACTCATGCTGTCGCTCTGACGGCCAACGCTGTGACCGGAGCCCGGGAAATGTTTTTAGCATCAGGCTTTGCTGCCTATCTCTCTAAGCCCGTTATCTGGAGGGAATTGGAGGAGGTTATTATAAAACTTCTGCCCCCGGAGGTGGTGCAACTAAACCCCCAAAATACTGGGGCAAACACGAAAAATGTTGAAAACCTGCGTAAAAAATTGTCAAGTTACGATATTTCTTTAGATGAGGGACTGAAATACGTTAGCGGAGATTTAGCCCAATATAAAGTTTTAACCGCTATTTTTACCGAATATTTTGCTGAGGGTAAAGCAGAATTAGATGAACTTTTTGCGGCCCAAGATTTTAGCAATTTGACCTATTCCGTACATTCGCTGAAAAGCAAAGCCCGGGCTGTTGGTGCGGTGGAACTATCGGAACTGGCTGCTGAGATGGAAAAACGCTTGCGCCAGCATGACGATGCTTATGCAAAAGCCGCTTTTCCTTTGCTTATGTTTGAGTGGAACCGGGTTGCCGCGGGACTTTCGGAGGTGAAAATATGAATAAGGTTTTAGTAATTGACGATGATATGATGCTGCTTAAAATGGCGGAGGAACTATTGAAATCGGAATACGATGTCACTCTGGCTAAATCCGGCGAAGCAGCCCTTGCTCTAATATCCGGCGATTATATTCCAGATATTGTACTGCTTGATATTGATATGCCCAAAATGAATGGTTATGAAACCCTGGCAAAATTGGGCGAATTTAACGGAGATATTCCGGTTATATTCCTGACCGGGCTTACCGAAACAGAATTTGAATTAAAAGGTTTGACTTCTGGAGCAGTTGATTATATTACTAAACCTTTTGTTAAAGAAATCCTTTTAGCCCGGCTTAAAATCCACCTTGAAACTAGTAAAAAGAGCCGTAGTTTCGACCCGGAAAAGTTAAAGCACCTAGGTACCTTACTTACCAATACCGAGATGTCGGTAGCCAAACTAATGGCCCACGGATATACTAACAGCGAAATTGCAGAAAAGCTTTCCTATTCCTATAACTATGTCAAAAAAGTTACGACTATCATTTTCGAAAAGCTGCAAATAAGCAAACGCCATGAAATACGAAAATTTTTAATTTAAGCAAAGAGGTAACTCTGAGTAACTATTTAAGCCTTTTCTTGATGTGCTAACATTTTAAGGGAGGGCTTATTAGTATGGTTAAAAAGAAGATTTTACTGGTTGATGACGATATTAAGTGCCTATCCATCGGTAAAAATATTCTAAGTGATACTTATGAAGTATATACCGTGTTATCGGGAGAGGATGCCTTGTTTTTGCTTAAAAATACAACTCCTGACCTGTTGGTGCTTGATGTTGAAATGCCTTATATGGATGGCTATGAACTGGCGGTTAAAATCAGGGAAATCCCAAGATTCAGAAAAACTCCCATAGTATTTCTTACTTCCAATGCAACTCGTGAACATGTGATTAAGGCGGTAAAGTGCGGGGGGAATGACTATGTGTTAAAGCCTGCCGACAAGGATATATTCCTAGGTAAGCTGGGATGGCAATTATTGCTTAGAGAAATTGAGGGAAGCGGTTATGGATACTTATTCAGAACGTAAAAAAATACTGCTGGTGGACGATAACATAACGAATTTGTCAATTGGTAAAAATGCCTTGGGTAATATTTATGAGGTTTACACCGTTCCATCAGGAGCCAAGGCTCTTATGCTGCTGCAAAAAGTAACTCCCGATATTATACTGTTGGACATAGAAATGCCGGAAATGGATGGTTATGAAACTTTGCGCCAAATAAAGGCTAATCCACAATTACCCAGCATTCCGGTCATATTCCTAACTGCTAAGACAGATGAGGGAAGTGAATTGGACGGATTGTCTATGGGAGCGGTTGATTATATAACCAAGCCGTTTTCTGCTCCCTTGCTCTTAAAACGTATAGAAACTCATCTGCACTTACAAGATTATGCTAATAATCTGCAAAGAATGGTGGATGAAAAGACTAAAAAGGTAGTGGAATTACAGGATGCCATACTTAATGTGGTGGGTGAACTGGTAGAATGCCGTGATGGTACAACCGGAGGACATATTGAGCGTACCGGAGGTTATTTACGCCTGCTTTTAGATGCAGTGATAAACTCCGGCGCCTATGCAGACGAAATTGCCGCTATAGATAAAAAACTTCTGGTGCAGTCAGCTCATTTGCATGATGTGGGTAAAATCAGTATTCCTGATGCTATCCTGCAAAAACCGGGCAAGCTTACTGACAATGAATTTGATACTATGAAATGTCATTCTATATATGGGCGCGATATTATCAGCAAGATATCCAAGCAAACTTCGGAAAGTGAATTTTTAGAACAGGCGGCTATTTTAGCCGTATCTCATCACGAACGCTGGGACGGACGGGGCTATCCTTATGGATTGGCCGGAACCCAAATACCTATACAAGGGCGGCTTATGGCTATAGCAGATGTGTATGATGCCCTTATTAGCAAACGGCCTTACAAAGAGGCATTTACTCATGAAGAAGCGGTAAAAATTATAGTTGATGGCAAAGGTGCCCAATTTGATCCGGTGTTGGTAGAGTTATTTATGGAAATCGAAGCGGAGTTTAATGCCATAAGAGAGAGGTGCCGTTGATGGAGGCCTTTAAAAAACTGTTCCTGCGTCACAAAGCATTTTTGGAAAGTTACGGGACACCCGAAGAACGTGCTACATATAAAGGCGAGCTTAATTACCGGATGGGAAAATTAGCATTCTTGCTGTATTTTCTGGCCTTAGCCTGGCTGCCTTACATTCAAAATGATAAAATTTTACACCCTTATCCCGAATTGACCGTGGGGTTAAGGATAGGACTTACCTTATTAAGCATGGTGCTTTTACTATCTAAAAACTTGTCTCCCTTTAAAAATCGCCCTCTGCTCTTAATGAGTGTGGCAGTGGCTTATCTATATTTGGCTACTATGCTCATTACCTCCACCGCTCAAGCAGCAGCCCCATCCTATATCGGAGGATATGCTTTTGTTTTGATTATACCGGCTTTTGCCCCTCTGGCGTATAATTTTAAGCTAATAATGTCTACGGTTAGTGTGGCGGCGTTTTTTATCATAGCTTATTTTAATGGTATGGATTTTGGGGAACCGGCTATTTCATATTCGGTAGGGGATCTTTTTATCTCTTATTTAATCAGCATTATAATCGCCAAAGTGCAGGATAATTCTATAAGAAATGAATGGGAACAGGCTAGCTTGCAAGCAAAATTACTTACCCAGCAACGAAAAAACATTGAAACCATTGCTAAACTGGCTGAACAAGCCGAAAATGCTTCCCAAGCCAAATCCAGCTTTCTGGCTAATACCTCTCATGAAATACGCACGCCGATGAACGCTATACTGGGTATGTCCGAACTCATTTTGCGAGAGGATACCCTTACTCCTACTGTTCGTGAAAATGCAGTAGCCATAAAACAAGCCAGTAACAACTTACTGGCTATCATCAATGATATTTTGGATTTTTCCAAAATAGAATCCGGGAAACTCGAAATATTACCTGCTGAATATTATCTGGCCTCTATTATTAATGACGTGGTTAATATTACCAAAACCAATATTCAATCTAATTTGGTAAATCTGATTACAGATATAGATCCAAATTTGCCCAGTGTTTTATGGGGTGATGAAGTTAGGTTGCGGCAAATAATGCTGAACCTTTTGAGCAATGCCGTAAAATTTACCTCCGAGGGGCAGATTACATTGGCCATCCAAGGCAGTATTAAAGCCGATGATATATTTATTACTATTGCCATATCTGATACGGGCATAGGCATAAAACCAAGCGATATGGATAAGCTGTTTTCCGAGTTTTCCCAAGTCGATTTGCAAAAGAATAAAAAAGTCCAGGGTACGGGCTTAGGGCTGGCTATTTCCAAGAAATTAGCCAATATGATGGATGGCGATATTACGATAGAAAGTGAATACGGAAAGGGTACCACCTTTACCTTGACGGTTAGGCAGAACATAGTAAACCCAGAACCTATAGGGGTGACGGTTTTTGATGGGCGCCCCGCCGAAATAAGTGAGATTAAGTTCATAGCCCCAACTGCTAAAATATTGATTGTTGACGATGTGGAAACCAATCTCAAGGTAGCCAAGGGACTTATGGCTCTTTATGAAATACAAATAGATACGGCTCTTTCCGGCAGTGAGGCTATTAAGATGGTACAAAAAACCTATTATGATATTGTATTTATGGATCATATGATGCCTGAAATGGACGGGATAGAAGCGGCCCAAAGAATTCGCAGCTTAGGTTTGGATAAACTTATTATTGTGGCCTTGACCGCCAATGCTATTTCCGGGGTCAAGGAAATGTTTATCAACAGCGGTATGAACGACTTCTTAGCCAAGCCTATAGAGATGTCTAAGCTTAACACGGTTTTGGAAAAATGGCTGCCGAAGGCTAAGCAAATCAAAACATCATCTCGGCAAAAAATCTCCGAAGCAGCTACATTTAAAATTGACGATATAGACACTAATCAAGGTATACGCCTAACCGGCGGTACTTTGGAGGGATATATTGCGACCTTGGGCTTTTTTAGCAAAGATGCGGCGTCAAAAATTGAGGAAATAAACCGGTCTTTAGAAAATGATGATGTACCTCTATTTACCACTTACGTCCATGCCCTTAAAAGTGCTGCAGCCAGCATAGGGGCGGCAGAGTTGGCGGAATTGGCCAAACAATTGGAAGAAGCGGGTAACAAAGATGATATAGGGTATATTGCTGAGAATACGGATAACTTTTTGCAAAAACTGTCTGCAACTATAGATAAAATAGGGCCATTTATCCCTAAAGGCGAAAAAACCCCGCCTGGTGATATTTCGGCAGAACTGATCAAACTCAAAATTGCTTTAGAAGAGATGAATATGAGCGAGATTGATCTTATACTGGCAGAATTGCCGGATAATGACATTGTGCGAAAAATTAACGAAAGTATTTTGATGTTTGACTATGATGAGGCGGTGCGGGTGATTGAGGAGACTATAAGGTAAATGGTAATTATAAACCGGTTATATTATCGTTTCAATCTGGAACCAGAAAATACTGCCTTGGTCTATTTCCGAGGTAACTCCGTATTGCATATGGTGAAGTTCAAAGATTTGTCTCACGATGGATAATCCAAGTCCCGTACCGGCTACGGCCCGTTTATGGTTTTTATCAATCCGGTAATATCGGTCCCATATATAGGGCAAATCTTCGCTGGCAATTCCAGTTCCCGTATCTATTACTTCAATTTTAACTAACCCATCATGAACAATTTGCCGCACCTTTACACAGCGTTTTTCTCCGCTGTAATTAATAGCATTAATCAATAGATTATAAAAAGCCTGCACAATTTTGACTTCATCAGCAAAAATTATTTGGTCACCATCATAAGCAAAGGAAATAGTATATTCTTCCTGCTTTAATAGTTCCGCCGTGCGTTTAATTATCTGCCTTATGGCCTCAGTAAGGTTAAATTCCCGGTAATTTAGTTCCTGAATGCCGCTTTCCAGTTGGGAGATGTCCAGAATATCATTCACGACCGTGGTCAAACGCTTAGTTTCATCCATAATTACCTGTATTTGCTCCGGGGTAGTTTCATCCGGGAAATCGTGCATCATTTCAGCATAACTATAAATAAGACTAAGGGGGGTACGTAAATCATGAGATACATTAGCCATCAATTCCCGGCGCAGGTTATCGACCTTGCCCAGCTCCACTGCTGTTTTATTGAGGGTATCTGATAACTCTTTTACTTCTAAAAATCCGGTACCGGTAAAGGTGACCTCATAATTACCATAGGCTAATGCTTTAGCACTTCTATTAATGTCTTCAATAGGCCGGGATATCTTTTGGGCAATTAAAATGGCCAACCCCACAGATAATAAAATCATAATAGCAGTTATGATGTAAAGCTGTATTTGCAGAGTAGTAACTGTGGCCTTTACCGGGGTAATGATAGCATGGAAGGTCAGAGACAAGGTCTGCCCATTTTGCAAGACAAAATCTTTAGTTTGGGTTATGGTTTCCTGTCTGGGCCTTCTTTGGTTATCGGGCGGCCCAGGTTTTTCCGGCGGTATAAACTCATGGGCCGGTGTAACCATAATTTCTTTTTCCCGCAGCAGTTCATCAAATATAGAAAACAAGTCGGGGTGGTCGATGTTTTTCTCCACATAAGAGACTGCCCTCTTAATTTCTAAGGTGCGGGTATATTTGTACATATCATAAAGAAACACGTTTTGCAAGAACCATAGTATTATTAACAGTAAAAGGCTAAAGCCCAGCAGAAAAGAGAATATCCGCCACTTTATTTTTAATCTATCCATCAAAACGATACCCCAAACCCCGTATAGTTTTTATAAAATGGGCATAAGGGCCTAAAGATTTGCGCAGCAGTTTCATATGCGTATCCAAGGTTCTATCATCACCATAATAGTCAAATCCCCAAACCTCCGCCATTATTCTTTCCCGTGGTACCGCAATGTTTTTGTTGCGGATCAGAAAAAAAAGTAAATCATATTCTTTCGGGGCCATATCCACCAAAGTTCCGTCTATAAAAACCTTATAGGCGCTCATATCTACTTTTAAGCCTTCTTGGGCAAAGATTTTAGGCTTGTGGTCATTGGGGGCAGCAACTATATCGGGCTTGGTACGGCGCAGAATGGCATTAACCCGCAGCATAATTTCTTTAGAGGAAAATGGTTTTACCACATAATCATCAATACCAACTTCAAAGCCCAAGACCTTATCGTATTCTTCCCCCCGGGCGGAGAGCATGATTACCGGCGTATGGCAGATCTTTCTAATTTCCTTAACTGCTGAAAAGCCGTCTAGTTCCGGCATCATAATATCCATGATGATAAGGTCAAAGGTGTTGGTTTGGCATAGCTTAAGGGCCTCCAGGCCATCACCTGCTTCAGTCACCTCATGACCCTCGAAATTGGCATACCGCTTGATAACAGCACGAAGCCCCGGTTCATCATCACAGATTAACAGTTTTGCCATAATGCTCCTCACCCCTCATTTAATTCTAGCCTTATTTTAGCTATTTACAAATGTGACTAAACCATACCCTAATAATTTCTTTTCAGCTTCGCGGTTATAAGTGTGGCCAATAAAAGGACTGCAGCTAATACCCCCATAAGTTGGAGATGTTGTATGTTGTAGGTTGATTGATTATGGTTAAAATCAGGAACCCCTTTTTGTGACAGGCTCATATTAGCTTGACGGTTATTATTTCTGTTATCAATAGGTAAAGTATTGGCCATTGCAGAAAATTGTTCAATTTGTTCTTCCGTTAAGCCAAGCTCTTTAAGCTTGGCTTTGACTTCATCAGTTATTTCTCCGCCTGCCTGTCGGATTATCTGCATGGCTTCCTCTCTATTAGGTATATTTTTTTCGTTATCTTGCCCATTGACTATATTGCCTCCGGTTCTATCCCCACCACTGGGAATACCGCGCTGTTCGCCGTCACCTATGGAGCGGCCGCCTCCCATGTTACCCAGTACTTGCAGCTCAAAGTCACCTGCCGGAATAAGCTTTTCCGGATTAGCAGCTTGGGCTGCTGTATAACTGGGGACGGTACCGTTTAATTGTCCCTGAACGCTTTGGGCCCGGAGATTACCCAGGGTAATAAGACCAGCAACGGCTTTTTCATAATCTTCATAAGTACAAAATGCCGTGGCATCATTTTTTACATAATCATTAATAAGTGCATCTATTTGGTTTACTTGGGCGGCAAATTTACCTTCAGCAAAATAAGTGTCGATGAGCTCTTGCAAATAGCTATGGTAAATTTCCCGGTATTCGGCATTGCCCAACAATTTTTCCAGCAAGGGTCGCTCTGACATTTCCACCCCGCTTACGGGTGTATCGATGGGAAAATTAATAACTGACAAGGCATTTGGGCTTTGAAAACCACCCCAGGCCATATTATAATCCCAAGGCAGGATAGTTATTTGCCCGTCTTTTTCATAAATATAATAATTTTGTGCCATATGGGAGGAATAACTATCTAAGTTGACAACCAGAGTATGGGCAGCCAGATAGCGCAGAATTTGGTCAACATTAAAATATTTTTCCAGATCCTGCCCGGCAGACAAAGCTTGCAGTGCAGTGATGACTCTTTGGTAGTCTTGGGGCTCACCCTTACCGACCACATTATTGAAAATGGCACTATAGCTGGTATAATCATCATCAATGTAGGCCAGACTTCCACCCGAATTGCCGCCCGGAACCCCTCCCATAGCTCTGCCCATACCACCTCTTCTTTCTTCATCAATTATACCGGAAGGTTTTAGAATGTTATTGTCTGGGGAAGGGAAATTACCTGATGTCTGGGGATCTACTGTTGAAGAGTCCGGGTTAAATGGCGGCATTTCCTCTCTTTTTTCTCCTGGGGTAGGGTTAGCTTGATGGCCAGGCTGTCTTCCCGCATCAAAGTCGGGCTGACTCTTATTAAGGGGGGAAGCATTTTGGCCCATGTCCATACTTTTTACATTGTATAGCATGCCTAAAGTAGTGCCGAAAACCCGCTGTTCGTAACTTTCATTGTATAGTTCAACCGCCAGGTATAAACCCCCGGCTTCTCCGTTTATCTTTATATCAGCAAACCCAAAATAGGGTGCAGCCACCCCGGCTTCTTTCATTAGGTCATAAGCAATATATTCCTTCATATAAGTATTATCGCTAAGCATATTGTTGACCACCAGGCTTTCCAGGCCAAAACAGGTTTGAGCCTTGATATATTCATTAAACTGCAGCCTGAAGCTGTAACGGTCACTTTCTGAGCGTGCTACTTGAGTGAGGCTGGAGTTGCCTTTAGGGCGAATTCCCACATTTTTAAAGGTAGTGCCGTTGACTATCACATCGGCCATAATGAATTGTTCTGCTATAGCATTATCCAGCATTGCTTGCCAATCATTTTCATCAGTTATAATCTCTATAGATATTATATCTGGGCCAAAGATTTGGGTGGCATAGGTGGGTTCGCTTTTATATATTCCAGATTTAACCGCATTATTGCTTACTACTAATATTATAGAAATTGTAATCAGAGCTAAAAGCATTGAGATTGCAATTACTATATTAAGGGGGGGAGATTTAATCATGTTTACACCTCAATTCCAACACTTTAGGTTTTTAGGCAGTATAATCGCCGTTATAGCTGACCAGGGTGGCATTATTTACGCCACTGACCGCTAGCAGTTCATTAAGCAGTTTGGCCGACATATCCCGTAAACGCACTTCTACGGTAAGTTCAATACCTCCCTTAGATACGGTTTTGGATTTGATGAGAGTTTTTTTAGTTTGGGAGCGAATCATGACCATAGCATTATTTTCCGCTTGGTCATCTTCAAGGTTGAGTACGATAATATAGGGCGTATCAGTGTTTTTTCGGTTGACGAACACCAGAAGAATAATGCCGATAAAAAGTGAACCTATGACTGCCAAAGGAAGCAGCCCGGCCCCAGTTACGATTCCTGCTGCTATGGACCAAAATAAAAATGCAATGTCCAGAGGTTCTTTTATAGGGGTTCTGAAACGGACAATAGAAAGTGCCCCCACCATACCCAGAGAAAGAATAATGTTGGAGGTTACTGCCATAATAATAAAGGTGGTAATTAATGTCATAGCCATCATGGAGACCCCCAAGGAAGAAGAATACATTACTCCGGCAAAAGTCTTTTTATAAACGTAGAAAATAAAAAGCCCTAAGGCGAAAGAAAGTGCCATGGCAATTGCTACATCTAACAGTGAAAATTCCACGGCTTTTTCTAAAAAGCTGCTCTTAAAAACATCATTGAATGTCATTTATTTACCTCCAAAATTATATTTTTCTGCCTACGGCATATTTGGAAAACGCAGTGGACTGCCTGCTGGAAAGAGTCACCAGGCCGCGTATAAGTTCAGGCAGAAAGTTATCATACTTAATTTCCATAATTATAGTACCGGGAATGGGAATAGTAATTATTTCAGGAGCCAAGAAATTTTTTACATCATAACTGGCTCGAAGCTCATAATCTAATGTCACCCGTACATTGCCGGCTGGTAAAACATAGGCTTCACGCCGGTATTCCACAATATTCTTGGGTCTAAGCAGCTGAGAATGTATTTTGGCGTATAGTTCCAGCAGCAGGGGCTCTTGATTCTCTTTTAAAACTTCATATTGACCAGACAGTAATTTAAGACACTGGTCTAAAGTTAGGGGGGCTTTTTGTTTAAAACACCGGCTGTTTTGCTTGCTTTTCTTTTCCAATAAAATATAGGAAGAATCATCATTATAAAGTCTGAGCCGAAACTTTTCCCGCACATTAACCCCGTCTAACTTTTCCCTTAAAGCTTTGTCATTGTAATTATCAAAATATAAACTGCGAACTTTATAGGCCTGGCCATCAATAGCATTTTTATCAGATTTTAAAACATAGGGCAGTTTAGCACGAAGCTGCAAGAAATCAGCATAATTGATATAAAGCTTTAACTCATGCCTGCCGCCTTGATTCTTCATGGTATTTCCTCCTTTGCGGTTGATTTATACTTATTAAAACACCTTAAAGTGAACTGCCGATGTCCTTCATCTGAACTTTAACTGAATTATGGCGGTGATTATGTTATAACTAAAGAAATGACCATGAGTAGCCTGAAACAAGACAAGGGAAACTTCCCTTAGTCTTGCTCCGTCTTGGTCATCAAAACAAAAGAGGGGACAAAGAAGTGCGAAAGAAAGTAAATTACGATTTTACCAGCTTTATAGATAGAAGTAACACCGGTTCCAGCAAATGGGAACAGATGGGGGGCTGGAACCCTCAGGTTTCTAAAGGGGTAGTGCCATTTTCGGTGGCCGATATGGAATTTAAAAATCCTCCCGAAATAACCGAGGGTTTAAAAAAGTATTTAGATACAGCTATTCTGGGTTATACTCAACCCACCGGTAATTATTTGCATGCGGTATGTGATTGGATGAAGAAAAGGCATAACTGGATAATTGAGCCGGATTGGATTGTTGGTACTCCCGGAGTCGTTAATGCTTTTTTCCTAGCGGTAAAAACCTTAACTAATTCAGGGGATGGAATTATAATTCAGCCTCCGGTTTACTATCCTTTTTATGCGGCGATTGCAAGAAATCAGCGCATGGTAGTAAAAAACCCCCTGATTTTTACCGGTTCCAACTATTGCATAGACTATGATGACCTGGAACTAAAAGCCCGCGATCCCGGCAATAAAGTGCTGCTCTTTTGCAGTCCTCATAACCCGGTGGGGCGGGTCTGGACTCCAGATGAACTGGCCCGGGTCGGGGAAATTTGTCTGCGCAATAATGTTTTGATTATTTCTGATGAAATTCATTTTGACTTGATTATGCCCGGCCACCAACATACGGTTTTTGCCAATGTAGCTGAAGAATTGGCTGACCACATGATTGTTTGCACTTCACCCAGCAAAACCTTTAACCTGGCCGGACTGCAGACTTCTAATATTATTATCCCCAATCCCCAAATACGTAAAGCATATGTAAAGGAAATGGCTTCTAATGGCTCTTTATCCCTTAATATTTTGGGCTATATGGCATGTGAAATTGCCTACACCCAATGTGAGGAATGGCTTAACCAGCTTTTGCAAGTTGTTTATCATAATCATCTGGAATTAAAAACATTTATAGAAAAAAACCTGCCGCTTATAAAAGCTTTTGATTTAGAGGGCACTTATCTACAGTGGATGGATTTCCGAGGGTTAGGATTAGACCAACAGGAGTTAGAAAGATTTTTGCATTTTGAAGCCCAGCTTTTTTTGGATGAAGGCTATATTTTTGGAGAAGAAGGCAGTGGCTTTGAACGTATGAACATAGCTTGCCCGACTAAGATTATGCTGGACGGCTTAAAGAGATTGGCGGCTGTTTTATAATAGTCTTCATGTATAACCAGTCCCGTGCGGTACCTTTACCCTAACGGTCAAGCGGGAAAGCTACCTGCTATTACGCTGTGATTTTGTTATATTATAATAGATGAGAAATTTATACAATTGGCAGAGTCAATAGAGCATATCTCTGCCAAAGGAAGGTTGGAGGTATTAGCATGGTCATAGATAAAATCGGTCATATACATAATAATCTCTATTATCTGGGGTTCACGGAATGCCCTATCTATCTTTGGGATGGACCGGAGCCGATCATATTCGATGCGGGAATCACCGCCGCAGGAAGAATCTACGTCAATGCCATACGCTCGGTGCTGGGCGACCGGGAGCCGGCGATGCTGTGCCTGACCCATTGCCATTGGGATCACTGCGGAACTGCTGCGCATCTTAAAAAAGCCTTCCCGGAAATGAAAATCGCCGCCACGTCTTGGGGTGCCAATATATTAAAACGCCCCAATGCGCTGGCTCTAATCAGGAAGCTGAATGATGCCTCTCTGGAAATAATGAAATCAGTCCCGGTGGACATTTCATATTTAAACACTGATCCTTTTGAGCCTTTTGCAATCGATGTGGAAATCCAGGACAGCCAGATCATTTATTTGGGGGACGGTACGAAACTACAGGTGCTGTCCACGCCCGGCCATACCCAGGATCACCACAGTTACTGGCTGCCCGATCAGAAGATTCTTTTTGCCGGAGAAGCCGCCGGGGTCTTTTATAGTCATGAGGTCGTCACCACAGAATTTGCCTATGATTATGATGCTTATCTGGCTTCTCTGCTGCGTCTGGCAGAACTTCCCGCAGAAGTTTTTTGTCAGGGGCACTATTATATTCTGACCGGCCGGGATGAAATCAAAACCTTTTTCGATAAATCGATCCGCGAAACGACAGGCTTCAAAGACCGGGTCATGGAACTGCTCGATGAAGAGAACGGTTCGGTAGAGAAGGTCATCGGCAGGGTGAAGGCGGAACGCTATGACGGCAATCTGGATCTCCGGCAGCCGGAAGCCACTTATATGTTGAATTTAAAAGCTAAGGTCGCTCATCTGGCCGGCAAGTGGCAATCGAAGAAACGTTGATTCCATCTGATCAATTATTGCGAAAAAAATATGCAAATTATTAATAATAATTACGGAAACTATCGGTTAAATATAGATTAGATGGGAAATAGTAAAAATATATGGGGTAAAACCGTGTACCCGAAAATGTATTAGCTTGCGTGTAAATGGAGATTTTTATGAGCAAAATAACGGTCTGGACCAAGCAACACAAAAATATCCTGATTACTTTGGAAGAAGAGGGACGCCACATTGCCAAACGGGAGTATATTTTAGACAAGATGCAGAATATGTCCAAGTTTTATCTGGATGTTTACAACTGGTATGCGGGAGCTGCTGCTCAACTGGTGCCCAAACCGGAGGATGTGCTTTATCCCATTTGGATTTCTTTTTCTCCCGATTCTACTCTGGCCAATGATGAGGATACTGTTGTTCTGGAGTTGGAACTGAATGCTTCCCAGGTTATTGAGGTTGATTATGATAAATGGGGATACATTGTAAATTACTTGTATATTGCTGACGGGCCCGAGGATCAGCAGGACCATCAGAAAATTTTGGACAATTACGGTATTAATGATGCTCAGGCCTATATGACCAACTATTATCCTGCTATAAAAAAGAAAATTATTAAAAGCTGGGATCGGCTGTTTGAAAATACCGGCTTAGAGGAAAATTCAGTACGGATGGGAACCATATGGGAGATACGAGCGGAATGGATCAAAAAGATAATATAGTAACATTGTACACCTCGCAACGGAATGAGGTTGTAAATCAAATCGAAGTTGAGGGTATTTATTGGGCCAAAATGCAGTTTATTCGGGAAAAATATGGCGAAGTAGCTCATCTTTTTCTGGGTGTTTATCAGTGGTATAATCAGTATGCTCCGCAATATGTTCCTAAGCCTTCCCAGGCGGAATCGGGCATCTGGGCATTTGCCAGCAGAGGGGATGTATCCCCCTATGAGGGATGTAAAATTCTTACTCTGCAGGTTCCTATAAAAGAGGCCGTGTTTTTCGATATGCTGGAATGGAGTGACCTTCTAAATTATCGTTATTTGGGCTCTAAAGAGGCGGAGCGGGAATTTTACACCAAGCTAAAAAAACAAGGAATCGCCGAACCGATGCAGATTGTCACCACTCCCTTTTACCCTCTGCTAAAACGGGAGCTGCAGGCTAGTTGGAGCAGTTTATTCCGGTATCATAAAGCCATCCAAAACCGGGAACCGGTACCTGTTCAGCATATTCAGGCCGGCTTGTGGCAAATCAAAAAAGAGTGGGTAGTTGCCGTGGAATAGGCAACTCAAAGCTTTTTTGAAAAATAACTTCTCACTTGAGCAGCTTACCCCATGGATATATGGCTGCTCCCCTCTAGGTAAATCAGTATTCTTTCCACATATTTATCTAATTTTTCACTTCTTTTTTTGATTACTTCTTTGATTATTTTCTTAATATTCCAGTTTATGGTTGATTCCCTCATTTCTCTTTAAAGGCAAATGAGGGAATCATTGACTTTATCTAGATGACAACTTTGTAAAAAACATATATTGCATCTGCAAAACCCATTTTTTAATATTATTTACCTTTTCTAATGCAATGTTTGCTATGCATGAAAAGAATTCAAAAGTCAAAGAATATATACATACTTCAGAAATGGCAACAGGTTTTTCTATATAGGCATAAATGAGCCTAAAAACATTATTAAAAATTTTGTTTAATTTTGGAATTGCCTGAAAATAACGCATTACTGAACTACCCGTTCTGAGACCTTCGTTTCTATAGGAGGAATATAAAAAGCGGCTAATTCCAACATTGACTCAACTAACATTCAGAAGGACTTGCATTCCTAATGAATGAATCTCGTTCACGAAAAGAAAGGAGAAAAAAGTGAAACTAGAGCTTGGCAATTTTTATGTAAAAGACGTTCAGTTTGGCAAAGAATCAAAATTTGAAAATGGCACTCTTTGGATCAATAAGGAAGAGGCCCTGGCGGTAGTTTTCGAGGATGAGCATATAACAGCGGCCGACCTTGTTATTGCCAAACCCGGAGATGAAACCAGAATTGTTCCGGTAAAAGAGGCCATTGAGCCGAGAGTAAAACTTGATGATTCTATTCCTGCCTTTCCTGGGGTGACAGGTGAGGTGCTGCAAGTTGGATATGGGAAGACCCATGCCTTAAAAGGCTGCAGCGTATTAGCGGTAGGAATGCATTGGGGCAGTTTTGGAGATGGTCTTATTGACATGTCGGGAGAAGGGGCCAAATATACGCTTTTTTCACAGTTGATTAACATTTGCCTGGTTGCCGATACCGATGAAGTTGAAGAAAGGCATGAACAGCAAAAAAGAAACCATGCCATCAGATGGGCAGCTCATAGATTAGCGGAATATTTAGGCGGTATCGTAAAAAATATGCAGCCTGAAGAAGTTGAAATATATGAGCTGGAACCAATGATTAAAAGAAATAAAGCTATTGAAGCTTTGCCGGCCGTGGTATATGTAATGCAGCCTCAGTCGCAGATGGAGGAAATGGGATACAATGATTTGCTGTATGGATGGGATCTGAATCATTTTGTGCCGACCCTGGTTCATCCTAATGAAGTACTGGATGGGGCACTTATTTCCGGATCTTTTATGCCTTGTTCATCAAAATGGTCTACCTATGATTTCCAAAATAATCCCACCATAAAAGAGCTCTATAAAGAACATGGAAAAACCTTAAATTTCCTGGGAGTTATTATGTCCAATTTGAATGTTTCTCTCGAACAGAAGCAAAGATCTGCCCAATTTGTGGCCAAGATTGCCAAATTAATAGGAGCAGATGGAGCAATTCTGGCGGAGGAAGGTTACGGCAATCCTGATGCGGATTTTATTGCTTGTTTTGTGGAATTGGAAAAAGCCGGAGTAAAAACCGTGGGGGTTACCAACGAATGTACTGGCAGAGACGGCCAATCACAACCGCTGGTGGCCTTGGATGAATTAGCAGATGCTATTGTATCTTGTGGCAATGTATCACAGTTGATTGAATTGCCTGCGATGAAAAATGTGATTGGAGAGCTCCAGTCGTTGAGCCGGGATGGTTTATCAGGAGGATGGGCTGGTGACGAAAAATTAGGTCCTTCGGTCCGAGCAGACGGCAGTATTATTTTGGAAAATAACTCGATGTTTTGCGGAGATCAAGTAGTAGGCTGGTCGCCCAAAACTATGAAGGAATTTTAAGGAAGGAGAAGGGCATGATGAAAAAAGCAGTATTGTATATAAATCAATTTTTCGCAGGTATCGGCGGAGAAGAGTTTGCTGATCATGAACCCGAAATACGGGAAGGCTTAATCGGACCGGCTCTGGCCTTAAATGAAAACCTGAAAAATGCCGAAATTACCCATGTGGTTATATGTGGTGACAACTTTATGGGCTCCCATACGGAAGAAGCGGTAAGAAAAATTTTGGATATGTTAAAGAATATCGAATTTGATATTTTCTTTGCCGGGCCGGCTTTCCGGGCGGGGCGCTATGGTGTTGCCTGTGGGACCATATGTAAACATGTTAAAGAAAGATTTGGTGTTGAAGCAATTACTTCCATGAATGAAGAAAATCCCGGGGTGGAGATGTTTAAAAAAGATGTTTATATTTTTCCCGGCGGAAAAAGCGCAGCGGCCATGAGAACTGATAGTGAGAAAATGGCGCAATTAGCCGACAAGATTCTTGATGGACAAAAGATGTTTTTGGCTGAAGAAGAAGGCTTTTTCCCGAGAGGAATTCGTCATCAGGTTTGGCGGAAAGATAATAAACCGGCTGCGCACCGCGCCGTTGAAATGCTGTTAAAAAAACTTGGCAATGAACCTTTTGTCAGTGAACTGCCCATTCCTAAGAGTGAGAGAGTTCCTATCGCTCCGCCGATTACCGACTTATCAAAAGCAAAAATCTCCTTGGTAACGTCAGGTGGAATCGTTCCCGTTGATAATCCCGATAAAATTCAATCTGCTTCAGCGACCAGATGGGGAAGATATGACATCAGTAAAATAGATAGTTTAGAGCCCAAAGTGTTTAAAACAATTCATGCCGGGTATGATCCTGCTGCCGCAGATGCTGACCCTAACGTCTGTGTACCGGTTGATGTTATGCGCGATTTTGAGAAAAAAGGGGTTATCGGAAAATTAGACGACCATTTCTATGCCACGGTAGGAACCGGAACCACCGAAGCGGAAGCCCGCCGCATGGCTAAAGAAATGATTCCATTTTTACAGGAAGACCATGTTGATGCAATTGTCCTCACTTCAACCTGAGGAACCTGTACACGTTGCGGTGCAACAATGGTAAAAGAATTTGAAAGAGCAGGTTTTCCTATTGTCCAAATGTGTAATTTGATTCCGGTAGCATTAACGGTCGGCTCCAATAAAATCGTTCCCACTATTTCAATTCCTTATCCGCTAGGTGACCCCAATACCCCCAAAGAAGAGCAATGGAAGCTTCGTCATCATAGAGTAGGCGTGGCTTTAGATGCGCTTACCCAAGAGGTTAAAGAGCAAACCGTATTTAAGGTAAAAAAATAAAGGAGAGATTCGTTATGGCTACAGACAAGACTAGCAAAAATGTTTATTATATCTCCTTGATTATTGTTATAATAATTGCTGTTTGGGGATTAGTTTTTAGCAGCAATTTTGCCCGTATGTCCAATAGCTTGCTGTCATTTTTGACCGTCAATTTTGGCTGGCTTTACTTGATAGCTATGTTTGTTTTCGTAGTAGTTGCGTTATTTTTAGGATTAAGCAGATATGGCGGTATTAAGTTAGGGCCTGATGATTCCGAACCGGAATTTAAGACTATATCATGGTTTGCTATGTTATTTGGTGCCGGTATGGGTATCGGTTTAGTCTTCTGGGGACTTTCAGAACCCATATCGCATTTGGCATCCCATGCAAGCCCCGGAACCGATGCAGCAGCATCTTTTGCTATGGGGGCTTCCTTCAAACACTGGGGCATTCATCCCTGGGCTAATTATGCTATTATTGGTTTGGCCTTAGCCTATTTTCAATTTCGCAAGGGGTATCCGGGTCTGATCAGTAGTATTTTCGTACCCTTGATAGGAGAAAAAGGGGCAAGGGGTCCCATTGGCCAGATAATTGATATTTTGGCCGTATTTGCTACGATTGGCGGTGTGGCAACATCATTGGGATTAGGAACCCTGCAAATTAATGGCGGATTGCATTACGCTTTTGGCCTTCCGGCCAATGCTTTGACCCAGATCATTATTATTGCAGTTATTACGGTTTTGTACATTGGAACTGCTATATCCGGTATAGAAAAAGGTATAAAATTGCTGGGCGATATTAATTTATACCTGGCTGGGACTTTAGTAGTTTTGACTTTCCTGGTGGGACCTAAGCTTATAATGCTGAAATCTTTTTCCGAGGGACTGGGAGTCTACTTGAATAATTTTATCGTGGATAGTTTGCATCTTAATATTCTGGGCGAGAATGCCTGGGTAAACGGATGGACTATATTTTATTGGGCTTGGTGGATTGCCTGGGCTCCCTTTGTAGGTACTTTTATTGCCAGGATATCCAAGGGCAGAACTATACGAGAATTTGTGCTGGGGGTTATCGTTGCTCCGGCCTTGGCATCCTTACTATGGTTTGCGGTATTTGGAGGACTGGGACTCAGTCTGCTAGATAAGCTGGGTATAGAGACACTGGCCGAGATGGCTAAAGTGCCGGAGACGGCTTTATTTATTGCCTATGGTCAGTATGGGTTGACATTAGTGTTATCAATTATAACAGTGGTTTTGTTAGTTACGTTCTTTGTCACCAGTGCCAATTCAGCCACCTTTGTGTTGGGAATGTTCAGTTCAGGCGGGGATTTAAATCCTCCTACCAGTAAGAAGCTCTTGTGGGGAATAGTTCTGGCCTTGCTGGCTACGGCACTTTTACTCTCCGGCGGATTGGTGGCTTTGCAAACCGCATCCATTGCGGCGGCTTTTCCCTTTATATTTATTATGCTGTTCGCCTGTGTGGCGATATTCAAAGCCCTGGCAACTGAAAAGTTGTAGTTCTCCCACTTTTAATTGAGGGGAGTAATAATAAATGAGTATGTGCCATACTGTCTCACGGGATTACCAAACGGTTTAACTAAATTTTAGTCAAATAATAAAAAAAGTAAGAATCTTAATTAAAGGCTGTTAATCAAGGAGTAAAAAAAACTCCTTGATTGACAGTCTATTTTATTTTAATTTACAATTGACATAAAAATAAACTAGTATTAATATAATATTGTAATCATTACAATATTATATTCCTTCCAAATCAATAGAGAGGACAGAGGAATATGTACAATGAACGTGAGAATATTACCGATGAACTAATGCAAAGGAAAATAAAACCATCTTTTAATAGAATAAAAGTTTTGGAGTATTTGGTTAATAACCGTAACCATCCTACCGTTGACCAGATTTATACGAGTTTGAAAAAGGAACTTCCAACTCTATCCAAGGCTACTATTTATAATACTCTAGGTATATTTGCCGATGCCCATTTAGTGAAGGTGCTTACTATTGATGATAATGAAACCAGATATGATATCACAGTTGCCAATCATGGTCATTTTAAATGTGAATCTTGTGGGAATATCACTGATTTCAAAGTAGATATAGATAATATACCGGTTGAAGATTTAGCTAACTATATTATTAAAGATAAAAATGTTTATTTTAAAGGTATTTGTCCCAGGTGTGTGGGAATAAAGGAAATTTAATGGTAGGGCAACCTAGCCGTTTAATTTGTCAGATATTTTCACTAAAAATAAATTAAAAATACAGGAGGATGAAAAAATGGTTAAATATCGTTGTTCAGTATGCGGACATATTCAAGAAGGAGAATTAGCAGCAGACTTTAAATGTCCAATATGCGGGCAGCCGGCATCCAAGTTTGAAAAGGTTGAAGAAAAAGCTGCATCTGTCAATCCCTATGCAGGAACTAAGACTGAGAAAAATTTGATGGAAGCTTTTGCCGGGGAAAGCCAGGCTAGAAATAAGTACACTTATTTTGCGGACATAGCTAAAAGAGAAGGTTATGACCAATTGGCAGAAATCTTTATCAAGACTGCCCAAAATGAACAGGAACATGCCCGTATTTGGTTTACAGAGCTTGGTCATTTAGGCAATACTGCTGAAAATCTCTTGCAAGCTGCTGAAGGGGAAAACTATGAATGGACCGACATGTATGACCGTTTTGCTAAAGAAGCGGAAGCAGAAGGATTTAAGGATTTAGCAGAAAGATTCCGCCGAGTGGGTGCGATTGAAAAAGCTCATGAAGAGCGTTATCGTGCCTTATTGAAGAATGTGGAAATGCAGCAGGTTTTTGCAAAAGGTGAAGAAGCTATGTGGGAATGCCGCATTTGCGGACATCTGGTTATGGGTAAAAAGGCTCCCGAGGTTTGCCCCGTATGCAAGCATGCGCAATGTTACTTTGAAGTAAGGAAAGAAAATTATTAAAATACAGGTAATATGAAATTATAAATATTTTTAAGGAAATTTAATTAAGAGCTTTGAAAGGACTGAAACCATGAGTGTTTTCAAAGCTCCTTACCTTTTTACTCTAAGCTAAAAAGAGGTTTTTACCGATAAACGTTAAATTTATGAAATAAGAGAATACATCACTAAATACTCGGATTTCCTAACGTAAAAATATGGGTATCAAGCTAGTACTATGAGGAGTTTATGAATAAGTGTATATAAAGATACTTAGTCCTGGAATTACAATATTTTTATGTTTGATATTTATTATAGGCTCTCCTATAAACACATTGGCACAAGACTCTTTATTTACTAAGGAGGAGCAGGATTATATAGCAGCAAGTAAGACGATCAAGGCGGCATCCTTGGATGGAATAGCCCCTCTCCAATATACTGATAAAAATAATGAAGTACAGGGTATATCCAAGCGTATGCTGGAAGAAATAGCAGAAATGACCGGACTTGCTTTTGAATATAAGTTATATGATTCTCTTGATGAAGCGTTTGCCAGTGGTGCTGATATTTTTTTCGGTATCCCTAAGAATTATGCACCGCCGGGTATGATTCTATCTTCTCCTTATCTTAAAAGCGAAACAATATTATATATAAATTCCGCCGTAAAACAAAATGATTTGCAGGATAAAAGATATGCAGCCGTAAAGGGAAGTGCCCTGCCGGAAGGAATTAAAAAAGAAAATGCTATTTACTATGATACCAGGGAAGAAAGTTTAGATGCGGTAGAAAAGGGGCAGGCTGATTATGGTTATGGGAATGCCTATTCAGTAGCATTTTATACTTTGCAAAACCATTATAAGGATATAGTAACTATCCCTAAGGGCAAAGAATCAAGAGAATATTCTATGGGTTTTCTCAATAATAATGATGAGCTTTTAATTTCTATTATCAATAAATCAATAAGTGAAATTGATGAGAGGCAAATAAATAATTGGATCTTAGATATAGCAGCTAGTGTAGAAAGAAAAATAAGTCTTTCCATGGTTATGAATGTTTATGGCCAAGAAATCCTGGCTGCGGTTTTGGTAATTACCGGTGTATTATTATTTAGCATTATTGCTAATATTCGAGCTAACCAAAAACTGGCCATACAAAATAGAAGGTATGAAAAGTTAGCCGAAATTGCCAATGAATATTTTTATGAATATTTTGTTAAAGGCAATGGCTTGCAATTATCCTCCAAATGTATTCAACTATTTGGGACTGAAGAAGCATTTAACGAAGCTTCCGCTATACTGAAAAAAGTCTTGTCTGATCAGGAAATGAAGGGGCAGATTGCGGAGATAAAACTACCGCTGGCTAATGGCGGGATAGGTATATTCAAAACCATTAACTTAAGTGTAAATGATGAAAAAGGTAATTTAGAATATATTATTGGCAAATTAGTTGATATTACTGAAGAAGCAGCAGAAAAGGAAATTCTTATTAATAAAGCCCAAATAGATGGATTGACTGGTTTATATAACCCTGTAACCGCAAGAGAACTTATTATGAATAGGATAAGTAATAAGAATAAAAACACCGTAGATGCTTTTATTCTCATCGATATAGATTTATTTAAAAACATTAACGATACTTATGGACATTTAACTGGTGATCAGGTGTTAATACATGTAGCTAAGAGTTTGAAGCTTGCTTTTAGGAATACTGATATTATTGGGCGTATTGGCGGGGATGAGTTTTGTGTGTATATGAAAGAGATTCCTTCTCTTGATTTTGTGCAAATAAAATGTCAGCAACTAAACTCCCTTTTTTATAACGCGGTGGAAGATATACCGATATCAGTTAGTATTGGAGTAGCATTAGTAAATGAGGAAAAAATCTATGAAAACCTTTTTGGCAAAGCAGATAAGGCTTTATATGAGGCTAAACGCAATGGAAAAGCGCAAGTGGTTATTTTTGAAGAGTTAACTCTTACTAAATGATATCAGGAGTTTAAGATCAACTAGGCTAAGCGTAATAATTACAGTATAAATTATAATAATGGAGGAAAATTTGTGGCTGAAACTAAAGCTCTACCGAGAGCAGAACGCTTGTGGACCCGGGATTTTGTTACTATTACTTTAATTAGCTTATTTACTTTTTTGGGTTTTCAGATGCTGCTTCCTACCTTACCGGTTTATGCTAAATTTTAGGCGGCACTGATGCACATGCCGGTTTAGTCATTGGTTTTTTTACTTTTTCCGCAGTGTTGATTCGCCCATTGGCCGGGTATGCTTTAGATGCTTATGGACGTAAAGCTATATTTTTTATAGGGCTTTTGATTTTTGCCGGAGCTGTTTTTGCCTATATGTGGGTACCTACTTTGCTCATATTACTTTTAGTACGTTTTATTCATGGCTTTGGTTGGGGACTTGCCAGTACCGCCTCTAGTACGGTAGCGGCCGATATTATTCCTAAACCTCGTATGGGGGAAGGAATGGGCTATTATGGTTTAGCCGGGACTTTATCCATGGCCTTAGCTCCAGCTTTAGGGCTTTTTATTATAAGCCGTTATGATTTTAACCTGCTGTTTTCACTATCCACTTTGATGGTTATTATTGCTATTTTATTAGCTTTCACTATAAAATATCATGCCGTTACTACACCGGGGCAAAAGTTTAATTTAATCGAAAAGGATGCTTTACGTCCCAGTATCGTTATATTTTTTGTTAATATGACTTATGGAGCTATAGTGGCCTTTTTAGCACTATATAGTATAGAAATGGGCATTAGTAATATCGGTATCTTTTTTACTATCTATGCTGTATCTCTGGCCATATCCCGGCCTATCGCCGGCCGCCTTGCTGATCGCAGCAGTTTCGATATAGTAGTAATTCCCGGTATAATTTTAATTATGCTAGCCATGTTTTTATTATATAGTGCCAGCAGCTTACAATGGTTCCTACTTGCGGCTATCGTTTATGGAGCCGGGTTTGGTGCAGTACAGCCAAGTTTACAAGCTTTAGCCATTGTAGCAACATCACCTGAAAAAAAAGGAGCAGCTAATGCTACATTTTTTACGGGTTTTGATTTAGGAATTGGCCTTAGTTCCATAATGTGGGGCTTTGTAGCTCAAGCCATCGGCTATAGTTTAGTGTACCTTTGTGCAATCATACCCGCTTTCCTGGGCTTAAGTTTTTATTATTTTTATAAAAAGTAATTCTACTGTAAAAAGTTATTATGCGTTTAGTTGAATGTATAAATATTCCGTCACTAGCCTCCGCATGGGGATACACCAACTGCTTGTTTCAAGAAAAAAGAGGTACCGGGCCAATTCACATCCATGTTCAATGGCCCGCTCGCCCCGTCCGTGGGGTTCGCCCCCTTTTTTCTTTCACTTCGCAGGGTGTACCCTCCATGCTACGTCAATGTTCCTACATATTTATACATTCAACATGATTAAATTGAGGTTTTCGCAGTGGAATCAAAAAATATAATTTTAACGGGCTGAAGAAATCATGGTGATGATTGATTATATATTATCTATTGTTAATAAGGAGGATAAAATGAACTGGATAGGTGTAGCAATTGGGTTCTGTGCATTTTTGATTATTGGAATTTTTCATCCTATTGTAATCAAAGGTGAATATTACTTTAGTAAAAAGATTTGGCCAATATTTTTGATATTAGGAATTATTTTGCTGCTGATTTCATTAAATGTGCAAAATCAGTTTTTAAGTGCTTTATTAGGTGTAACAGGATTTTCAAGTCTTTGGACTATCTTGGAATTGTTTGAGCAAGCAGAACGAGTAAACAAAGGTTGGTTTCCAAGAAATCCAAATAGAAAATAAACCCAATAAAAAATGTTAGGAGGGGAAATAATGAGTAAAGATGTTAATTCAGATCCAATGGGCAAAAATGGTTTAGGTGCAGGTCTAAGCAGTAAAAACAGCACCAAAGGGGAGCATCCCCATCTACGTACTGCCGCAGGGGCACCCGTAGAAAACAACCAGGATACCATGACTGCCGGTGCACGCGGCCCGGTTCTTATGCAGGATGTCTGGTTCATGGAGAAGATGGCCCATTTCGACCGTGAAGTTATACCCGAGCGTCGTATGCATGCGAAGGGTTCTGGTGCTTATGGTACTTTTACCGTTACCAATGATATTACTAAATATACTAAAGCTGCAATCTTTGCAGAGATTGGCAAAAAAACCGAAATGTTTGTAAGGTTTTCCACGGTGGCCGGAGAACGGGGAGCAGCCGATGCAGAACGTGATATAAGAGGTTTTGCACTGAAGTTCTACACCGAAGAAGGCAACTGGGATCTAGTAGGAAATAATACCCCGGTCTTTTTCTTCCGCGATCCCATGAAATTTATTGATTTGAATCATGCGGTTAAACGCGATCCACGTACTAATATGCGTAGTGCCAACACCAACTGGGATTTCTGGACCTCACTGCCGGAGGCATTACAGCAGATTACGATTGTTATGAGTGACCGTGGTATTCCTAGCTCTTATCGCTTTATGCACGGTTTTTCCAGCCATGCTTACTCTTTTATTAACCAAGAGAATGAACGGTTTTGGGTTAAATTCCATTTCCGTTCCCAGCAAGGTATTCAAAACTTTACTGATCAGGAATCGGCCAGAGTTATTGCCAATGACCGGGAATCTTCCCAGCGTGACCTTTATGAAGCTATTGAAAAAGGTCAATTTCCTAAGTGGAAAATGTATGTGCAGATTATGACTGAAGCAGAAGCTGATGCTATGGTTACTAATCCTTTTGACCTGACTAAACAGTGGCTCAAAAAAGACTTTCCCTTAATTCCCGTAGGAGAGTTTGAATTAAACCGGAATCCGGACAACTACTTTGCCGATGTGGAGCAGGCTGCATTTGCACCAACCAACATTGTACCTGGTATTGGCTTATCACCGGACCGTATGCTCCAAGGGCGGCTTTTTGCTTATGGTGATGCCCAGCGTTACCGCTTAGGGATCAACCATTTTCAGATTCCCGTTAATAGTCCCCGAGGTGTGGCCCATCCTCATAGCTTCCACCGTGATGGTCTGATGCGGGTTGATGGCAACCAAGGTTCCGAGCTCCATTATGAGCCTAACAGTTATGGTAACTGGACAGAATCGGATGCGAATTTTCAGCCTGTGCAAGCGGCCGGAGATGCTTTCCGTCATGATTTCCGTGAAGATGACAGTGATTATTATACCCAGCCGGGGATGCTTTTTAGGGCCATGACTCCTGAACAGCAGCAAGTTTTGTGTGAAAATACCGCTCGCTCTATGGGGTGTGCTACGGTGCAGATTAAACACCGTCATATTGCCAACTGCTATCAAGCCGACCCTGCTTATGGTGAAGGGGTGGCCCGGGCCTTGAAT
>JAEWZB010000012.1 GCA_023395515.1 Bacillota bacterium | reverse complement strand
CCCCTTCGATTAATTGCCCCAACCAACATTAGCAGTAGTCTTGGCTATAAAGCAAAATTATACTATTATTCCCCCGCCTAAAACATAATCCCCTACATAATACACTACTGACTGTCCTCTGGTAATAGCCCTTTGGGGATGGGCAAATTCAACTTTAACTAAATCACCGGCGGGATAAATAGTGGCCGGAGCCAAAGCCGCCTTATAGCGAATTTTAACTTCAACTGCTAAAGGTTCCTGAAGCTTTTCCATATAGATAAAATTATTATCCCGGGCTGCTAAAGTGCCCCGCATAAGATTTATTTCATCATCTACTATTATCTTATTGTTTTCCGTATCTAAATCTACCACGTATATGGGCCGCCCGGCACTGATACCCAGCCCTTTACGCTGACCGATAGTATAAAAAGGTAAACCTTTATGCTCCCCTAATAAATTGTTTTGCAGGTCCACCACCGGACCGAGTTTATATGAAACCTTATCAGCAATAAAATCCCGATAATCCTTGGCGATAAAACATATCTCCTGACTTTCTTGACTTTCCGCTACTTTCAGACCCTTTTGGCGAGCTAACTCCCGCACTTCCTTTTTAGTAAATTCCCCTAAAGGAAAAATACTTCGGGCTAATTGTTCCTGAGTTAATCCATATAAAAAATAGCTTTGGTCTTTGCTTAAATCGCGGGCTTTTTTTATCACATGCCGCTTAGTATCAGGATTAAATTCTGTTCTCACATAATGCCCCGTCGCTACTCTTTCCATGCCTAATTCCAGCGCAGTATCCAACAAAGCCCCAAATTTTATGTATTTATTACATTCCACACAAGGATTAGGTGTATCCCCTTTTTCATAAGTACGGCAAAAATAATCTATTACCCTTTTTCCGAAAACCTCTTTTAAATCTATTACCTGGTGTGCAATGCCTATAGCATCAGCCGCTTCTTTAGCTTTTAAAGCCACATCCTCATCTAGGTTAATCATGGTTAATCCTATCAGGTCATGCCCTTGTTCCTTAAGCAAAATTGCTGCCACGGTACTATCCACTCCGCCGCTCATCAATACCGCAACTTTCATAGTTATATCCCCTTTATGTTAAAATTTACTTTGGCACTAAAGTTTTAATTACTATAGCAGTTTACTATAAATTATTCTATAATTACTGCAATTCCATTCTTATGGAGGCCTTTATATGGATTTATTTGATTTAAACTATAATAAGAAAAGTGAAGCCGAGCAGCCTTTAGCCTACCGGATGAGACCCCGTACCCTATCTGAAGTGGTGGGGCAAAAACATTTATTAGCTCCGGGAAGAATACTAAGAAATGCTATAGACAGGGATGAATTACATCCTTTTATTCTTTATGGTCCCCCCGGAACCGGGAAAACCACTATTGCCAGGCTCATAGCTTCTACCACCAACTCCCATTTTGAAGCATTACAAGCGGTTACCAGCGGAGTAGCAGATATAAAAAAAATTGCGGCTGATGCAGTCGATCGGCGGCGTTTTTACCAACGCCAGACCATCCTTTTTGTGGACGAGATTCACCGCTTTAATAAATCTCAGCAAGATGTTTTGCTTCCCTTTGTGGAAGACGGAACCTTGCTATTGATTGGGGCAACTACGGAGAATCCTTTGTATGAGCTTAATAATGCCCTATTATCCCGGATGAAAGTATATATTTTGCAGCCATTAGAGGAACAAGAACTAATAAGCATAATTACCAATGCTCTTAATGATAAAGAAAGAGGTTTAGGCAATAAACATATCAGTATTGATGCCCCCGGCTTGCAGATAATAATTCAACATGCGAAAGGTGATGCCCGAATCGCCTTAAATCTTTTAGAAACCGTGGTTAACTCATTTCTAAGCCCGGAAAACAGTCTGGAAATTACGGCCGAACTGCTGATTAAGATTTTAGATAAACCTATCTATAAATATGATTCTACCGGTGACTACCATTATGATACTATCTCGGCTTATATAAAAAGCATTCGCGGCTCCGATCCGGATGCGGCAGTTTTTTGGCTGGCAGTAATGTTAGAAGGCGGCGAAGACCCGGTTTTTATTGCCCGCCGTTTAGTAATACATGCCGCCGAAGACATAGGATTAGCCGACCCACGAGCCTTAACTATTGCAGTAGCCGCCGCCCATGCTGTTGAATTAGTAGGTTTACCTGAAGCTAGAATACCCTTGGCCGAGGCTACCTTATATCTGGCTACCGCTCCTAAAAGCAACTCCAGTGTAGCTGCCATCACTAATGCTACTGACTATGTGCGTAAAGCTAAACAAATAAAAGTACCTCCCCACATAGCCTCGGCTAACCATCCTAAAGCCGGCGAGCTGTTAGGTAAAGGTAAAGGCTACAAATATCCGCCCAATTATGGTGGCTATGTTCAGCAAGACTACCTGCCCGCCGATATGAAAGGCCAAAAATTTTATGAAAGTACCCTTAATGGGTATGAGAAGCATATCGCAGCTTTTATGGACAAAGTGAAACGGGAGACGTAAATTGTAAGGCGTGAAGGGTTACTAGGAAAGGTGATTTTCATGGAAGATGGAACCAACAAAAGCTTTTGGGAGCGTACCGCCAAAATATATGCCCCCTTTATGAAAAGCAATAAGAAGCTATATAAAGAATTATGTGATTACATACGCCCCCACATGACACCAGAACTATCTATGCTCGAACTGGGCACAGGTCCTGGTATACTGGCACTTTCTCTTGCGGACACCGGAGTTTTTATCACCGCAACCGATTATTCCGAAAAAATGATCGCCGAAGCCAAGGAACATATGACTCTAGATAACGTACATTTTGAAGTCGCGGACGCTACTGCTCTTACTTATGCAGATAATAGCTTTGACATTGTGCTAATTGCCAATGCTCTTCATATTATGCCCCATCCAGAAAAAGCCTTATCTGAAATATATCGAGTACTTCGACCTGACGGCCTCTTAATTGCACCCACCTTTATCCATGGTCCAGGGGCAAAATTCAAGTTGCGTTCCAGCCTTATGGAGCTTATCGGTTTTCACGTTTATTACAAGTGGAATGATAAGCAACTGTCCGACTTTATTGCAACACATGGTTTCAAGATAATAAAGTGTCACACAATAGGCAGCACAATTGCCCCACTGGCTTATATTGAGGCCCAAAAAGATCTTACCTATAAAGCATAAAACTAATGTGCAAGACAGACACACTGTCTCCCCATCAAATTCTCCTCACCGGATGGCGAATTACGGTTTTTAGTTTGGAGGTTTCAGTCTTGCGCGGGTCGCTGAGGTAAATCTCATGGTGATACCGTTTATCAGATATATCTATGGTATAGCCGTTTTCAGCCGCGTAAGCTTCCATTCGGCTAATGGTAGCCGGTTCGTCATCATAGGAGCCAATGTGCATACACTGCACGCATAACCCCTCATCATAAGTAAAAAGTCCCACTTTAGAAAAATCCGTTTTCTTTTTCCGGGTAGCCTCACCAAGGGCCCAACTGAAGTCAGCTTCATTAACAAAATCGGGCAGACGAATCAGGGAAATCCAGCCAAGCTCCGCCTTTTTGGCCGGGTCAAAACCCCAAACGCCCTCCTGCCACCAGAGTCCCTCCAGCGGCGGCACTACGTATTCAAAGAAACCCTCGATTTTATGATCACCCTTATAACTCATTTTGATAGTATAGGCTATGCCGTAGAGAAGCTCTATGGCCTTTTTATATTCGCCGTTTTCGGCATTAGGGTCACCCTTGCCCCGCACGGCCAGAAAATTCAGGGGCGGAATTTCTACGATGCCAGGCTTCGCCGGCGGCAGGTAGAATTCCTTGTATTCTTTCTTATAATCAAACGCCATAACAAGCCCTCCTGTAATTTTATGATCTTATCAGCCATCCATAGTCCTGTCTGCAATCCACAATATAATCAACATACCCCGTTTGGTCCTTGATCTGATACAAAATCAGATACCATTTCTCCACGAACATCTTATGATATTTGTTCACCGGAATAAATTCAACATTGAGAAAAGGAAAGCGTTCGGGCATGGAGGAAAGGGAGCGGATAGCGTCTATTAATTCATTTTTGGTTCTGCGGGCGGCCTTCGGGCTTTCCTGCGCCAAAAACCGAACATGACCCGCCAGCATCTGACGGGCACGGTCAGATACAATTACCTTATAGTGAGGCTTCTTTTCCATGTTCCACCTCGTCAATGATATTGTCAAGATAGCTGTTCAGTTCATCCGGCGTCACTCCGGCATGTCCGGCCAGACGGGCTTCCTCGACAGCCAGCAGTTCTTCCCGTAGTTTGAGCATTTTTTCACGACGGGTAAATGCCTCTATGTCCATCACTACCAGATCACCTTCACCATTTTTGGTAAGATACACAGGCTCACCGGAAGATTTGCATAAAGCCGCAATTTCATTGTAATTTTGCCTGATACTTGCGGAAGGTTTAATCTGCATGGCATTAATTCCTTATAGCAATATTCTAATCATATTATATCTCTTTTATGCTATGCAATCAATAATTCGCCCGTATTACCCCCATCACACTTTGCGGATTGCCGGTCAAGAAGCTATGCATGCCAGTCCTATTGTAAAGAATAAAAAATAAATAAGGTGTATGATATTTATTCTTTATCATACACCTTACACTATAAATCTTTACCTGATAAAGTGAACCTTTACTCCGTTAGAAAGTTCTTTATCTCCTACTAGATGTCCGTCAGGTTCATACTAAACCAATAAGGTCTTTAGCACCATTATTCTCCGCTGGCAGAAGCGGGGAATAATGAATAGTTAATTCGTGATAATTTCATCTATTACTTTTTGCAACTGTGGTTTTCCTTGAGCACCTACTATTCTTTTTACTTCAGCTCCATCTTTAAAGATAGCTAAAGTAGGTATGCCCCTAATACCATATTGCGCCGCAATATTTTTGTTGTCATCTACATTTAGCTTGGCAACTACTAATTTGCCCTCATTATCAGCGGCTAAACTCTCTACCACAGGTCCCACCATTTTACAGGGTCCACACCAGGGAGCCCAAAAGTCGACTAACACGGGAAGTCCAGATTCTAATACTTCCTGCTGAAAATTCTGGTCAGTTACTGTAACTACGTTTGCCATTAAAGTCCCCTCCTAATTATTACTTCATTAATTTACTCATCATATTGACAATTTCCTTAAACTTATCTTCATCATTTTCTTCATTAATAACTTTGTGTATGCAGTCATGGGCATGGTTTTCAAAAACTATTAACCCCACTTGATTAACTGCCGATTTAATAGCCGCAATTTGATTTAATATCTCGCCACATTCGGAGTTTTCCTCAATCATTCTTTGGACGCCTCTAACTTGCCCTTCAATGCGTCTAAGCCTTAAAATAACACTTTGCCGATCATTTTTGTTCATTGTTGTCACTCCATTATACCCCCCTTGGGTATGTTAGATTTAGTATATTTTACATTTATATTTTTGTCAAGATATCCCTATATTAAAATCTTTTTTCTATTTTAATTTTTCTTTTTAAGAATAATATTAAAGTATATGAATTTGTTCAACAGGTATGTAATTATACCCAGCAAAAAAGGGGCTAATGCCCCTCATATTTATTATATGACTTTCGTTTAATATTAAACGTTTCCCCTCTTAATGCCATTTACAAAACAAAATAATAAATTCCGATTCCAGCTCCCAAGGCTATTATCATCCACAATAAAGTACGAAGCATTTCGCCTTTAACTTGTTTTGCAAGTTGTTCCATTGTTATCCTCCTATTATTTTAAAATAACCTTAATAAATTATACCACAAAAAAGCTAATAGTCACTTAAAGCTTTTTCCATATCAATTTCTATATCACAGCGTTTAAGAACTTCCATAATCTTAGTCACCAGTTCATCAGTAAGATTATTATCAAAGGTTTGCATCTCCAGGGTCCCCATGTATCTATACAGGCCGATTAACCCTAAAATTTGCAAGGCCAGTTCCTTAATTACCTCAGGTTGGCGGTTAGACTGTTTCAAATAACTTATAAGGGCTTCATAATGGCTATTGATAATATCATCTAAACTTCTAGGCAAATAACCATTAGCAGGATTAGAAGTGTGGCTGTCAGTAAATAGCTCAGCTTTGATATTTTGTATAAGGGCCAAACTAAAAGCAATTATATATTTTTCAAGGGGCGGTCTTTCATTAAGACGGGGATATTCCATTAAAAGCTTTTCGGTTAAACATCTATCAGCCCTGATTTTATTCAACTTATCCTGGCTATTTTTTTTATCCGGTTTAGTATTAAAGCTATTCCATAAATCAAAAACTATGGCGGCTAGGCGGCCCGGGATAAAACCGGCCGGCAAGGGTTCTAATTCTTGTCCCTCATTTAACTCCATCAATCTAGCTTTAATCTTTTGCATTATATCACCGGCACTACCGGTAATAATTAACCCGGCATTATTATCTAAAGCTGTAGGAGAATTATTGATAATGGCCAGCTCTTCAAATTCCCCCGGAAATGAATTTATCGGTGAAACAGTTAAACTGGAACCAATAACAATTATCATATTATCTGTAGATTGGTGACATCTAATTAGTTTTATGGCATCTTGAAAATCATCGGGCATAGCATCACCAAATAAAATAACATCCGGTTTCAATATTCCCCCACAATCACATTGGGGAGGTATTTCTCCCTGGCTGACCAGTTCAAACAGTTCTTCCATAGTTACCGTCTTTTTATGGCAGCTAATGCAAGTGGCAGTTCTTATATGTCCATGTACTTCATAAGTCCAGGCAGCTCCGCCCTTTTGGTGTAAACTATCAATGTTTTGGGTAATTATCGGACCCATAAACCTTTTACTTTGTAATTCTCCCACAATTTGATGAGCCAAGTTCGGTTTAGCATTTAATACTTGTTCAAACATAGGCAAGCCGTGGGTGAAAAAACCTTGGGGATTATTATATAATGCCCAAGTAGAAAAATTCTCTATAGGATCAACCTTTTCCCATATACCACCGCTACTGCGAAAGTCTGGTATACCGCTTTCGGTAGATATACCGGCTCCGGTAAGCACCCACGGGCGCGGGTATAGGAAAACCTTATTAACCATTTCATTAATATGCATATTTTCCCCCCTTATGTTTAATTAAGCGTTAGGCATGGGGAGTATGGACAGAAGATGCACCTTCATCTTCTGTTAGCTTCAGGTCCCTCCGCACCAATTATCCCCCATCCTAGTTATAAGCGTAATGCCTGCTTTTACTAAAATACCATATAATATCATATACAAAAAGACCCGTAAAACGAGCCTTTCAAAAATTCTTAAGTTTTAATATGTATTTTAGGTTGTAGATTGAGTAGAAAGGATATTAAGCTCTCCCGCCGCCTCCGCAAACTGGGTTGCTAAATCAGCCAGTGAACGTGAAGTAGCTAACTGCATTCCCGTTTGCCTACTAATTTCATCCAAACTACCTGCGGATATTTCTGTATTAGAGGATATATTTTCTATTTGTCCGACTACTTCGTCTGTGGAAGCAAGTATTTGCTCAATAGCAGCTGATAATTCCTGAATCGCATTATCAATTTGTATAGCCCCCTGTTCAATTCCTAAGAACATGCGCTGGGTATTTTCTACTGCTTCAACCTGTTGGTTCTGAATTTGAGTTACTTTATCTATTTCTTCGAAGGCAGAAGCCATACCATTAGTTATTTCATCAATCAGCCGGGTAATGTTTTGGGTAGCTTCCCCTGACCCTTCCGCTAGTTTACGTACTTCCTCGGCCACTACCGCAAAGCCGCGCCCCGCTTCTCCGGCTCGGGCAGCTTCAATAGCAGCATTCAATGCTAATAAATTAGTTTGGTCAGCAATACCCCGAATTAAAGTTACTATGCTTTGGATTTGTTCCGTCTTATTCCTTAATGAATGAACCTCTTTTTGTACTGACAACTGCACCTCAGTATTATGGGTGACAAATTCAGCTTGTTGTTCAATGACATTAAGCCCCTGTTTGACAATATCACTAAACTTGGCAGATTGCTGGGTAACTTGTTCCACATTGTGACCAGCCGAATTAAGTGCTTGGGACATTTGTTGTATAACCTCTGTAGTTTGGTTAGCATAAGCAACAGACTCTCCGGTTACTTGGCTTAATGATTCAATAGAAGTATAAACCTGTTCCGCAGCCTGCCCTCCTTCAGTGGCAGAAGCCAGTAGTTGCTCAGAACTGGCGGCCAGCATCTCGGATTTCTCTGCCATGCCTAGGGAAATATTTTTAAGATGTCCGGCTTGGGCTTCAGCCTTCTCTTGGCCTTTTATAGCTATTTGGGCAACTCTATAAGTAAAATTAGTTACCAGTGCAGCCATAATTCCAACTAGTATGAAATCGGTATAGCGTACCATCATTATGGAAGCCCGATTAGCTTCGGGGGCTAACTCGGGTATGAGAGCAACTAGTATGGTGTGAGCTACAATCACCGTAACGGTACAGAGCACTGTCACGAAAACTTCACTGTAAATTATGCCGGCCACAATTAATATGTAGAAGTTAACATAAGCTTCTTGAGAAGCAGACACAAATCCATTATATATGCATAGCATTAACGCTACTGCACCCAATACTGCAAATCTGGACATACGATGCTCCGGATAACGGGTAACAGAAAAATATACTCCCAGAAAAATTAGCAGTGATATTAAGGCACTAACAAAAATAGTTGATAGGCTTAAGTAATCACGACCGGAAAAATAGGCTGCCAGAGTAGCCAGATAACCGAGAATTATCGCAGCAAGTGCCGCAAATAAAACTAAACGATGCCTTTGTAAAGAAAGTCCCCCATCTTTTCCCATTTAATTCACCTTCTATTAATATTTAATTACCACCCTACCGCAAAAAGCTTAGCGAAAAAGCTTTTCCCTTTTTTCGCCATTTTTTAAGTTTATTATACAGGATAATGCATATTTTTAGTGCTTATTTATTTGCTGAAATATATATTGGTTTTTGTTGATATGAGGGAGATATGATGTGAGATATATGATAGGGAGTATAAACATGAACGTAAGTAAGACTTGGAAAAAATCCTCACTTATCAATAGTTCCATAACCTTCATAAATAATGGTGTCATAGCCCGGATACTTTTTTTCATCCAACAGGGCTTTCTCCTGTATTACTTCACCTTGTTTAATAATTTGATACTTTTTTACTATGATAGTATCTTTCCCTTCTACAACTCTTTGTTCCCCAGCCGCCAATTCCTTATCCATCCTTTTAAGAGTGGGGGGGGAGATAACCATCTTTTCTTCTAATATAGTAATTTCTCGGTTAGTATCACTTTGATTGCCTATAATAGATAACCATAATACATCATTATCCAGGTCCAGGTTAATTAATATAGGACTAGGCAAATTATTATGTATAGTGTTTAAAGATAGGTCATAAGTAATATCAGCTGGAGAATTTATCTTTATAAATAAGTTTTTTAAAACCGCTTTTAAGGTAGCAATTTTACTACTATCAATATTATCTTTAAGCCAGGCATTTTCCAGATTAAAAGACTCGCCAGGCATAATAATAGTATTGTCCAGTTCTGCTACTAAAAGGCGTTCTCCCTCATTGAGCTTAACATTATGCCAAGTAGCAACGGCCAGCATATCTCTCACCTTTTGTAAATCAGTTAGAGTTATCTGGGGTTTTAATTCATGCACCTCCGGCTCAATTGATAAGTGCCCAGCAGCTAAGGATTTCTTAACCTTTTCGATTGTGGCTTCCGGGTTAAGGGAATAACCGCTTTTATGGGTGATGTATTGAATGTTTTCATTATTTTGGTAAATTACTTGAGCATTGATAGCCGGGGTATTATTTTCATTTATAATTTCAGTTAGAACCTTATTTAAAACAGTCTCATCCCAGTCAAATACTGGAGCAATAACCTTATCTACACCTCGCCCCATGAGATTAAGCAATAAATAATGTTTGGTATCCTCTATTTTTTCCAGAGTTGCCGAGGTATTCAGATATACGCCACTATCCTTTAAATCTAAGCTAACTGTGTTGGAAGGCATAACTAACCGCAGTTTTTGGTCAGCATAAAGGTTTTCCAAGGCTTTTTCTGCTTCATCTTTTTGAACATTGGCTAAAGCAAAGTCAGAAATATATAAGTTGGAAGGATAAAAATGATTATCCCTTATTGATAAACTATAGGAAACAAATATTAGAGTGAGAGTTATTGATACTAATATTAGTATGAAAACTCTCACTTTTAATTTCAGGGTGTCCTGCATTTTTTAACACCTACATTTAAACTATTTGGCACATTGTGATACTTCTACAAACTTATTATATTGATCAGCCAATTTTAGAATTTCCTCAGTTATTTCCAGACCGGCTGCAAATAATACACTGCCATCCGCATTTTTAATATCTTGAGTTAATTTTTTACCTAATAAATATTGACGTTGTCTTTCCCGAAATAACGCAGCTCCTTCAGATTCCGGATTATCTGCTTTGGGGTCTAAACTGTTATCTGGAGCGGCTATATTTTCGCTCTGATTAGCCGGTCTTTCTTTGACCACCACTACATCAGCTCCAAAGGTTAATACATCTGAGGCAAAAATAATATCAATTTTAGCTTCGTCTTGAGCAGTTTTGTATTCGAGTTTATTTAACTTCCCTGTATTTTCGTCAATTTCATATTCGCTGACTACCCCGATTAGGTTACCTTTGTTAGTTAAAACGCGATTACCTTTTACTTCGATATTACGTTCTAGCAAGTTGTTGGCACTGCCGGCTTCGCTTATGGTTAATAACATACTTTCACTCTCAGTAGTTACAGCATGCTCGCCAATACCCATAACGCTCTTAAAAGGCAAAACTCTGGCTCCTACATACCAACTGCCGTCACTAACCAAGATAAAATCAACTTTGCCCTCTTCAGGATTAATCACGAGATCTTTTACCTGACCTATTTTAATACCATTAATAATTGAAAAAACAGGTAGGCCAATAATCTCTTGGCTCTTTTTCATCTCTCATACTCCCTTCATCTAGTCTAACTGATTAAGCATTTCCGCCACTTTTATTTTAACCCACCTTGGAAGCTTTTCTAACGGTACTTGGTCAAGTTTTAGCCGGGAAATTTCCTCTTGTAATAAATTGATAAAAGTTAATTCCCGCTTTATTCCTTCGACTATATATGTATTAAGCCCTTGTACTTCATTAGAAAACTTCATTAACAGATCTTGAGCCAAACTATAAAGTCCTATTAACTTATAAAGTTCAACAAGTTCCATAGTTATTAAATATTTTAAATCATAATCCTTACTATTTTGCCATATAATCAGAAAATATTCGATACTTTTATTATAATCCCCCGCATCTTTAAGCTGGAAGGCCGTATCAAGCTGGAGAGGTAGGGTTTCGTCTATTACTTGGTTTTCCTTTTTCTCTATTTCCACCGGTTCGTCAATTTCGTTTGTGGTTACAAGGGCTGCTTCGATTACTGGCGCAGTTGTTTCCTCCTCAATTATAGGGGTAGGTTCAGTATTAAATTCTTCTGTAACTACCGGTTCGATCGGTTCTATTTCTTCTATTGGTTCTACATCATCTATATTATCTACGCTTTTTTCATCTTCTTCCACTTCTTCAGCTTTTTCTTCATAAGTTTCCGGCATTTTTTCATAGTTGACCGGCTCATCAAGATCTTCTGCCCCCGGCATTTCCACATTATCAGGTATAACTTCCTCATGTTCTATTTCTACCTCTACTCCCCCTGGCAAATCATCACTGGTTATGCTTGGCTCCGCATTTAGGTTGTCCTGGGGAACTTCTAAGCTTTGTTCAGAGGCTATAATTTTATTTTCCAGCCAATTAGTTGCGGTTATCTCCATTATTGTATTATTACTAATAACTGTATTTTTATTGGAACCATCATTATTATCTAGAGCGGGAATAATTATGGAGGGGCTAGATAAGTTGGTTTCTACTTCAGGATATATTTGTTTTTCTAACTTAACCAAGTAAACTATAATTAAAGCTAATACTATAGCGTAAGTTACAAAGGCTAAAAATGCTCCTAATCTTTCAATACTAATGGGGAAAGATACTACTATACTCAATGATGCTAAAACTATATAAGCTATATTCTTTGCCGGTAACCCTTGACCAAGCAATATCTTAACCATGATTGCGCCTATAGGCATAAAAATTAACAACACATAAAAAATATATTCCTTCATTCAGAAATCTCCTCAATCTATTTAACATTATTATTTTCGACAGCTTGCTAATATTTCCTTCAAATAATCCTTAAAAACTAGCAAATGTATAAAAAACTCGAAAAAATGTTTTTATCAGTGCTTTGTTAAATACTGGGCATATATCCAAGGTGTTATTTTATAGTAATTTTTTTCTACATAGGAGGAATATCGTGATATATATAGAATATATATGGGTGAGTGGTTAGGTTTTAAAAAACCGGCAGTTAGGACGATTTAAAACTAATTAAAGGGGGAAATTCTGAATGAAGGACGTATATGTAGTAGAGGCTGCGCGTACAGCAGTTGCCCGTGCAGGAAAACAATCTTGGTTTACTAATGTTCGTGCTGATGAATTATCAGCTATAGTTTTCAAAGAGCTCAGAAA
>JAEWZB010000005.1 GCA_023395515.1 Bacillota bacterium | reverse complement strand
GAATAGGGGCGGCAGATTTCACTACCTCTCCGGTTCGAGAACATTGATGAGGTCAGCACTAGGGCGGTCACAGACCGCCCCTACAACACCTTATCCCTCGCATTTTGCGGCGGCCGCCTGAATCTTGCTAAATATCTCATCTAACTTAGCCTGGGCAGCCTCCCGTCCAAAATCAATTATATTACGGGCCTGCTCAAAATCCCAAGAGGAGTAGCCTCCTACTTTAGGCTGAATTAAAATATCGGCAGTAGGACTTATTAGTTCAAACTGTTGTTTTTGCATAATATCTATGGAAGTCATAATTACATCTAAAGTGTTTCTAACTACTACTTTTCTTCCTTCTCCAAAGGTAACATCGACTGCTATTATGACATCGGCTCCTTTGTCTCTGGCTACACTAATAGGCAAGCGTTCGGTTACTCCCCCATCTACTAAAACCATGCCTTCCTTTTTAACCGGATTAAAGACTCCGGGAATGGATATGCTGGCTCTAATAGCTTCAGCTACTGAACCTTCCTCAATAACTATAGTTTCTCCCCTTAAAAGGTCGGTAGCCACCATACTGGTAGGTATGATTAAATCGGTAAAATCCTTCTTTTTAGTCATTAGCTGCAACAAGGCACTAATCTTTTTGCCGGCCACAAATCCCAGCCGGGGAACATTAACATCAAAAAAAACGTTGTGATTCATAGCCTCCGTCATTTTGTCTAACATCTTTAAGTTAGTTCCACAAGCATAAATACCTCCCACCATAGCACCCATACTAGAGCCAACTATAAAGTCGAAGGGAACATTATTCTCTTCAAATACTTGTAAAACTCCAATATGAGCCAGGCCCCGCGCGCTTCCAGCTCCTAATACCAGAGCAATTTTAGGTTTACTTGTATTTGTCATATTATCACCTCTACAGCAAAACCTCGTAATAACTTCTAATCATAACTCTATTAATCATATAAATATTTTATATGATTAATGATAGGAAGTTAGTAAATGAGCAAATACCGTAATCTCTTTTTTCTCCTAATAATATTATTATTGACCTCTTTTATGATAATCAATCCCAGTGAAACAGTCACTGCCGCAGCTAGCGGCTTTAAATTATGGTATACCGTCTTAGTCCCTTCCTTACTTCCTTTTTTTATTGTAGCAGAATTATTAGTTAATGTAGGCTTAGTTAGATTTATGGGGGTTATTTTAGAACCTTTAATGAGACCTCTTTTTAAATTACCCGGCTGTAGCTCCATAGTAATAGTTATGGGTTTTACTTCGGGTTTCCCTATGGGAGCCATACTTAGCAAAAAATTATATGAAGAAAATATGCTGACTGCCAATGAAACCGAACGATTAGTTTCTTTCACTAATAATTCCAGTCCCTTATTTATTATTGGAGCTATAGGTGTTGGTATGTTCGGCTCTCCTGCCTATGGTTACCTCTTAGCTGCCTCTCATTATCTAGCTAACCTTTTAGTTGGTATTTTATGGAGGTTTAAGGCCTCTAAGCAGGCCATGCCTCCCCCGGAAGTTTCATCATTTAAAGCAGCTTATCAGGAACTGCTGGCTACCAAAACCGGAAGTATAGGCAAACTATTAGGTGATGCCATTAAAAATAGCCTGAATAACATTCTAGCTATTGCAGGCTTCATAATCTTTTTTTCGGTTTTAGCCAGAATGCTGACGGTGTGGGGTATTTTAGATTGGTTTGCCTTATTAATAAGTAACTTCATACCCTATCTAAATATTACTTATCCCCTGGCTTATGGTTTAGGCATGGGATTATTTGAAATAACTTTAGGTGCTAAAACCATATCTATAACTAATAGTGAAATGATAACCAAGCTAATAGCCGTAAGCATATTATTAGCTTTTAGCGGATTATCCATTATCGCGCAAGTAATGAGTGTGGTAGCTACAATTCCGGTAAGAGTATCCTTTTATCTAAAATCCCGGCTATTACAGATAAGCTTATCTTTTATAATTACTTATATAGGTTATAGGACTCTTTTGCAAAACCAGATAATAGAATCTATATCTATACCTTATTATAAAATATTATACGGCTTTGATGCCTGGAGCTTTTCCATTACTTGTTTGCTGGTGGGCTTATGTATTATTGCATTATTAATGATAATCTCCAGCTTGATAAGAGATTAATAATCCCCTTCCTTTAAAGCATAACGGAGCTCGGCCCGGCCTTGGGCCACACTATCCAGCCCCTTTTTCAAAACTATCTCCATATGGGCTAATACACCTTCGGCATATTCATTGGCATCCCGGCGAATCTCTTTAGCCAATTCTTCAGCTTTAAAAACAATATCATCAGCTACCTGCATAGCATTTTTAGTAATCTCATTTTCGTCTACCATACGGGCTACCTTGCCGCGTGATTCCTCCATAAACTCATCAGCTTGAGCACAAGCTTCCGTTACAATTCTTTCTTTTTCATGCATAATTAGGCGCGCGGTTTGCAGCTCTTCAGGTAATATGGCTCTAATGCGGTCTAACCGGTCTAAAACAATATGTCCCTCCACTAAGGACTTCCCGGAAATGGGTACTTTCTTGCTTTCCTTTATCATAAGTTCCAATTCATCAAGTATACGAAAAATCTCCATCATAAACTATATAACCTCCTATGGCTTGCAATAATAATGTAAAACTGATTCACCATATTCACTTAATCTGCTTTTACGCAAATTCTTATATTGTTCCGGCAAACTTTTTTTACGTTGGGTTCTAATAATAATTATTCCGGACGGTTCTAATAATTGAGGCTTATCATCTAAATACGACATCACTTCATCAAAGATGTCCGGGTTAGTAAAGGGCGGATCAATATAAATAATGTTAAAAACCAGCTTTCTTTTTTCCAGAATGTCTAAAGCTTTAAAAACATCATTTTTATATACCTCTACTCCGGTAGAAAAACGACATTGTTCTAAATTATATTTTATAATCTTTACCGCATTATAGCTACTATCTACAAAAACAACTTGCTTAGCACCCCGGCTTAAAGCTTCAATACCAACACTGCCGCTTCCCGCAAATAAATCTAAAAATATAGCATCATGTACTTTAGAACCTAACACATTAAATAACGCTTCCTTAATCATATCTGTAATAGGTCTGGTACTTAGATCGGGAGGTGCTTTTAATTTTTTATTTTTGGCTTGGCCTGCAATTACTCGCAATTAATCTACTCCTTTTGATTTCGCCAATTTATTCCTTTACCCTTTTTTCCACATTTAATTCTATCATAAAAAAAATTTTATAAATATTGTATATAATTCCTTAATCGGGGCAATTATATAAGTACCAGAAAAAAATCTGGTAAAACAAACCCTCCCCAACAACTTTACAAAATTCTCCTCTCCCCAAAATGGCGACCAAGTGGTCGCCATTTATATTTACCCTAGATTCTAAGTAGATTTTTTCATAACAACGTAGGTGAATAGGTGAGGTGAGATTCATGATTGGATACCATGCCTTTGAGACGGCTGGTTTGAGGTTATGAGTTAACTCATATTTCTTTAGCAAAATTTAATCTAGTAATATCCGTATCCTTTCTACTACTTCTTGTACAATATTCTCCGGAACTTGACAGGCAAATTGTGCATTTCTTGCCTGTCCATCAAGGCTTTTGACTTGATCTGCCAGAATAACACCCTGAATTTGTAACCCTGATGGTATTTCTACTTCAAAGGCGTACCCTTTTATCTGTGATGTTATAGGACAAACGAGCATTAGACTAGTCTTATAATTATATGCTTCCGGAGAAATAACTAAAGCCGGCCTTTTTCCAGCTTGTTCATGCCCAGCTTGAGGGTTAAACTCAAGCCATATAATATCACCCCGTTTAGGGATATAACTTTTTACCATATCTCTCTGCCAACTGCTGAACCGGTATCTACTTCTTTATGTAGGTTTTCAGCAGTAATATCCTTTAACATCTCTTCTAAAGATAACTTTTTTTTCTTAATTACAATCGTCTCATCTTCCCAGTTAATTTCAACTATTGCACCATCACTTATTTCAGCTTGTTCTGCAATCCACTGGGGAATGCGTATCCCAATACTATTTCCCCATTTTGCCACCTTAGTTTGCATAAGGAATCCCCCTTTCGGTTTAAACATAGTATATACCACTTACCACTAAAATACAATAACTCTATAAATCCACCCCTTCATGCTCCGTCCGCAAGGCAACCTCTTTACATCTGCATAAATTTAACTATTCCAACGGATAATATATCCAAAGGAGGTAGTTAAATTGCAAAATATTATTAAAAATTTTAGTCTCAATGTTGACTTGGCCGTTGAAGCCCGTGATTTGGTACGGGGAGACGCAGATGTTGAAATATCAGGGGTTCGTGAAGATGTTAAAGATCTTGAACATATCAAAGTGACTACTATCACTATTTTAGATGAAGCTGGTGCGCAAAAAATGGGCCGCCCCATAGGCACTTATGTTACCATTGAATCTCCTCCCTTAAAAATTAATGATCCTTATGTAAAAGAAGAAATTGTTAATAGTATGGAAACCTCTATGCATACCTTAATTGGTGATTACTTAAAACCACAAGATACGGTCTTGCTGGTAGGTTTGGGTAACTGGAGGGCTACCCCGGATGCTTTAGGCCCCAAATTTATTGAATATAGCCCTATTACCCGGCATTATCATGAACATGCCCCCGAAGCCTTAGTAGAAGGAATGCGGCCTACCTGTGGAATTGCTCCGGGAGTTTTAGGTATAACCGGACTAGAGACCTTTGAAGTTATTAAAGGTATTGTGGAGAAGGTTAAACCGGCTTTAATAATAGCCGTAGACGCTTTAGCCGCCCAAAACGTAGATAGAATCGGTACAACTATACAAATGTCCAATACCGGCATTCAGCCTGGAGCCGGAATAGGTAATGCCCGCCATGCCTTAACCCAAGAGGGACTGGGAGTTCCGGTAATCGCCATAGGCTGCCCCACTATAGTCAATGCCAGTATTATCGCGGATCAAGCTATTAAAAAGTTTTGCCTGAATACTGGGGCCATGTATAACGAAAATAAATCCCTGGATTCTATTAAAGATATCCTTTCTTATTTTGGCGGCAGTCTAGGAGTTACACCTAAAGAGGTAGATGACATTATCGAAAATAGTTCCCGAATAATTGCTATGGGGGTAGGCAAATCTTTATTCCCCGGCATAATTGAGGAACAATTAGAATTATATGCTACCTAACATTAATTTCTAATTCTTAAATTTTAATCTAAGTTTGATTCCACTGGAAACCTCAAATCAACATGTTGAATGTATAAATATGGAGGAACATTGACGTAGCATGGCGGATACACCCTGCGAAAGCTCAATAAGAAAGGGGGCGAGCCCCACGGATGGGGAGAGCGGGCCACTGAACACGATGTGATTTTGGCCCGTTCCCCCTGTCTTATTGCGCCAAGCAGTTGGTGTATCCCCATGCGGAGGCTAGTGACGGAATATTTATATATTCAACTAATGCATAATACATTTTTTAATGGAAACAAGCGGATAAATTGCATCCGCTTGTTTTTTAATAGTATATTAGTATTTCATATTAATTAAGACATAGTACCGGAACCAGCTTGTCTCTGCTGATAATCGTATATCATTTTCTTAACCATCTGTCCACCAATACTACCAGCCTGACGTGAAGTTAGGTCTCCATTGTAACCTTGTTTTAAGGTAACTCCAACTTCCTGGGCAGCTTCCATTTTAAACTGATCCATTGCTGCTCTAGCTTGAGGAACTAAAAGTTGATTACTGCTCTTCGCCATTTAAATTCACCTCCTTTGTTAGTGTAATCTTATTGTGTCCGAAGAAAAAAGTTATATGCTAGAAGTATTTTCATTGATTTTAGATTTTTTCCTATTTGATTTATATTCGTCTTTTTCATTTTTGCCTATTTCTTGGGATACTTCGAACTTTAGCTTCTCTAAGTCCTTAACCTTAGTCATAATTTGCCCCCTTAATATTTTATTTTTTTTATTTTCCAAAATAAAAAACTGCAGATGACTGCAGTTATAGGATTGATAATTTTCAATTTTTTTATTACTAAAATCATAAGTTGACTTTAGTTAGGCGCAATTTCATGATCTTTATTAAATTTTTTATTTATATAATAATGTAGATTTTTAAAATCATTATTTTCATTAAGAATTTTTTTACTCAATTCAATTAACCTTTGGTCTTTAGCCAAATTAGCCACCTTTAATTGATCCAGCCCATGTTGTCTGACTCCCCAAAAATCACCGGGCCCCCTTATATTTAAATCTTCATTAGCTAACACAAATCCGTCATTAGTTTTTTCCATAACTTTTAATCTTTTTAAGGCTTCTTCAGTTTTAGGTTCAGCTATTAAAAAACAGTAAGATTCAATATTACCCCTTCCCACTCTGCCCCGTAACTGATGTAATTGGGACAAACCAAATCTTTCCGCTTGTTCGATAACTATGATGGAAGCATTGGGAACATCTACCCCAACTTCTATCACCGTAGTGGAGACTAATAAATCTAAGGCTCCCTCTTTAAACCGGCTCATTATATAATCTTTTTCCGCCGCCTTTAAACGGCCATGTAATAGCCCTACCTTGAAATCCTGCATAATATTACTTTTTAAATCTTCATATAAAGTTACCGCCGCCTGTAAATCTTGTTTTTCCGATTCTTCCACTAGAGGACATACCACATATACTTGTTTACCCTCTTTCAGTTCATTGCGAATAAAATTATAAACTTTGTGGCGGTGAGAGCTTTTAACATATAAAGTCTTAACCGGAATGCGGCCCGGGGGCATCTCATCTATTACGGAAAGGTCCAAATCCCCATAAACAGTTAAAGCTAGAGTACGGGGAATCGGGGTAGCCGTCATTACTAATACATCGGGAAAAGTTCCTTTATTAGCTAAAGCAGCTCTTTGTTTTACTCCAAACCTATGCTGTTCATCTATAACTGCTAAACCCAGGTTTTGAAAAATAACATCCCCCTGGATTAAAGCATGAGTACCAATTAATATATCAATATTGCCTTGCACTACCGCCTCCAGGATCATTCTTTTTTCTGCCGCCGGAGTTGAACCGGTTAAACGGGCAATTACTACCTGGGATTGGCTAAAAAACTTAGTTAAAGAGCTGAAGTGCTGGTCAGCTAGTATTTCCGTAGGGGCCATCAGAACGCTTTGGAAACCACTGGCGACACATTTAGCCATAGCTAAAGCAGCTACCGCAGTTTTTCCTGAACCTACATCACCTTGAATAAGCCGGTTCATAGGTAAAGGTTTTTCCATATCCCTGAATATCTCTTGTAAAACCCGGTTTTGAGCATTAGTAAGCTTAAAAGGCAAACTGTTCATTATGGCAGAAACTAAAGCAGTCTTCTCTTTATGTATAATACCTCCGGAAGGCAGGGCCGGCTTGTCAATACTTAATTGAAATAAAAATAATTCTTCTAAAGCTAATCTTTTTCGCGCGGCTGCATAAGCTTCACGACTGGTGGGAAAATGCATATTACGAAAGGCCGTTTTAATATCACTTAAATCATGTTGGTCCCTAATATGAGCAGGGAATATTTCGGGATAAAAGGCCAGATAATCATCTAATACATTGAGCATTACCGTACGCATAAATTTTTGATTAAGCCCTTCTGTTAAAGGATAAATAGGCAAGATCTTTCTGGTATTTATAAAACTATCCATAATTTCATAATCAGTTACATTTAATTCCAAGCCTTCGTAGGAGCTTTTGGTTTTGCCGCTTATATATATTTCAATACCCGGCTTAACATAGCTTTCCAGATAGGGCTGGTTAAACCATACCGCTTGAATAAATCCCGATTTATCCTGAACCATAGCCTTAAATATCTGCATACCACTTCGGGCCCGCTGCTTTTTCACCGCAACTACTCGGCCCTTTAAACTAGCCTGTTCACCAATTTTAACTTCGGCAATGCTTTGAAAATTATCTCTATTCAAAAAAGCCCTGGGCATATGCCAAAGTAAATCAAAAGCCGATTTAATATTTAATCTGGACAATAGCTTAACCCTTTTAGGCCCAATCCCTTTAATATATTGAATATCACCAAACAGCCTATCCATAAAATCCTCCATAAATTTAAACAGCCAATTTTGCTGCGAAAAGAGTACCCGTTAGTTGAATATTTATATATTCAACAAGGCGGATTTATTTTTCCGCAATAATCCCTATCTATAATTATTTTAACCTAAAAATACTAAAAGGGATAAAGCCTGGTGCCTTACCCCTCTCTTTTTTTAAATATTATTCAACTGATAGCCAGTAACTATAATGGGGTTGACCGCCATAGTGGACTTCAACTTCACAGTCAGGAAATTGCTGTTCCACTTTTTCCTTAGCCGCCCTGGCTTCCTCTTCACTTACCTGCTCACCATGGAAAAAGGTAATAAGCTCACTATCATCATCAACATTCATCATTTTCTCAATTACTTTTAGTAAAGCATCTTCTACCGTTTCAGCTACCAGAGAAATCTTACCGGAAATAATCCCTATTATATCCCCGTCTTGAATGCTAAGTCCATTAATAGAAGAATCACGGACAGCATGGGTAATTTCAGCATATTTAACATTTTGTATTTCCGCACTCATGGCTTCCGCCACTTCCAGGACTTCTCCTTCGGCATCAAAAGCAATCAAGGCTGTAATAGCTTGCATTACTGATTTAGTAGGAACTACTAAAACCTCTTTATCGGTTAAGTGGGTTACCTGCTGGGCTGCCATTATAATATTGCTATTGTTGGGCAGAATTATGATTGATTCGGCCTGCACCGAGTTACAAGCATTTAGCAATTCTTCGGTACTAGGGTTCATAGTTTGCCCGCCTTCAACCACCATATCTACACCTAAACTATTTAAAATATCTGTTATTCCCTTACCTACTCCTACTGCCACCAGGCCAATCTTTTTGGGCTTAGCAGGCAGGGGGTCTTGTTTTTCCCAGTTAAGCAGTTGTTCGTGGGCTTCTTCTAACATATTATTGATTTTAATATCACTTAAACCTCCCCACTGGAGACAAGTTTCCAAAACCTTGCCCGGGTGGTTAGAGTGAATGTGTACTTTTACTATATCTTCATCACCGACTACCAGCATGGAGTCTCCTAATGGTCCCAGATGATCTCTTATATCTTCCAAATCCGGATTATTACAATCTCTGATTAAAAGCTCGGTACAATATTGAAACTCTAATTCAATACTTTCTTTAGCTCTACTTTCCATTCGGCTTACTAGATGTTCTTTATATGTATCTAGCTCAATATCATTATCTTGGGCTAATCCTTCTACCATACCTTCCAGGAAAAATAATAATCCTTGACCACCGGCATCTACTACTCCAGCTTCTTTTAAAACTGGTAACATTAAAGGGGTTTTTTCCAGAGTCTCATAACCTTTTTGAATTCCTGCTAACAAACAGGCTACTATATCGTTCTGTTTCTTAGCCTCATTTTCACAAGCACCGGCTACTTCTCTTATTACGGTAAGGATAGTACCTTCAACGGGTTTCATCACCGCTTTATAAGCAGTATCGGAGCCGGCTTTTAAGGCTAAAGCCACATCCATAGCCGTAGCTTCATTTTTAGTTTCCAACACTTTAGCCATACCGCGAAATACCTGTGACATTATTACTCCCGAGTTTCCACGCGCCCCCATTAAAGAACCCATAGAAACCGCCTTAGTTATTTTGCCCAGGGGTTTATCAATATTCTTTTCTCCTTCTTTTACAGCCGATATTAGGGTTAGATACATATTTGTTCCCGTATCCCCATCTGGTACAGGGAATACATTAAGCAAGTCTACTTTATCGCGGTTATGTTCAAGTTTAATACATCCTGCTTTAATGCTTCTTACCCAATCTGTACCGTTCAATAACTCTAAACTCAACGTTATAATCCTCCCCTATGCTTCTCTAAGAACTTTGACTCCTTTGACATTCACATTAACTGCAGCAACTGGCAAACCGGCATTATTCTCCAGTACATAGCTTACTTTTTGCATTATATTATAGGCTACTTCGCTTATCTTAATACCATAACCAACTATAACATGAACATCTACCACCAGCCCATTTTCGGACCGACTCACCGCCACACCTTTACGAATTGATTCCATACCTAATATACTTGAAATTCCTGATTGAATATTATGGGGAACCATACCTACTAACCCATAACAATCAATAGTAGCAAGTCCGGCAATAGTTTCTACAACCTCTTCATCTACAAATATATCTCCCAACTCGGTTGTCTTTACTTTAAACATTCTAAGCTCCCTCCTTTTTATAACCTGATTCAAGCAATAATTTTAATCAGGAAAGCTTAAGCTTTCCATGCATTCATTAACAATTCAAAATTAATAACATTATACTATCATCATTAGATTTTTAATAATACTTATAATATATAAAGAAATTCTATAATTCAATATTTATTCCTTCTTCTTGCCCTTTGCACTGGTCTTTGGTAAAATGTTTAAGTGCATTGCATTTTGAGAGGGGGCAATAAGAATGGCTAAATGTGAAGTATGCGGGAAAGGCGTTTCATTTGGTAAGCAATACAGCCACTCCCACATTAGGACTAACCGTCAATGGAAACCAAATATACAACGAGTTAAAGCAATAGTTGAAGGAACTCCAAAAAAAATTTATGTCTGTACCCGTTGTTTACGTTCTGGTAAAGTCCATAGAGCCATTTAACGGTATAAGCCTTAGATCATCTAAGGCTTTTTGTCTTTTTCAGCTAATATTTCCTCTAAGTTAAAATTATAGACTTCATTGCAAAAATTGCACTGGGCTTCTAAAATACCTTCTTTTTCATAAATATCCTGTAATTCAGCCTCAGAAAAACTAGCCAGTATAGTTTTTAACCTATCACTACTGCAATTACAATTAAAACTTAAGGGTGACTCACTTAAAACCTCATATCCTATACCTGCAAAAATTCTGCTTAAGATATCTTCTAAGGTAATACTCTCTAATACTAAATTACTAACGGGACCCATATTTAATGCATTTTTTTCAATAATTTCTAAAAGTTTATCATCAGCACCAGGCATTGCTTGTACCAGAATACCTCCCGCCGCTAATATACTAAGATCCCGGTCAACTAATACTCCTAATGATACTAAGGAAGGAATCTGTTCCGACATAGCAAAATATTTAGCCAGATCTTCCCCAATTTCTCCGCTTACTAATTCCACTCTGCCCATAAAAGATTGTTTTAAACCAATATCTTTAATTACTTCCAAATACCCTTCCTGCCCTACAATACCACTGACATCAAGTTTACCCGGATATTTGGAAGGTACATCGGCTGCCGGGTTAGATATTAAAGCCCGGCCATTACCATGGCTATCTACAGTTGCCACAATGGCACCGGCTGCACCATTTCCTACTACCCTAAGAGTCAGGACATCTTTTTCACCTTTAAGGTCACTGCCCATCATTAAGGCGGCAGTCAATACTCGGCCTAAAGCTGCGGAAGCTGTTGCCGAAGTGTTATGCCTGCGGTGGGCTTCTGCCACCAGCTTGGTAGTATGGGCCAGAGTAATTCTTACTTGGCGTTCTTTATCTACTGCTTTAATTAAATAATCTTTATCTATCATAAAAATGCCTTTCTATTTTTCATATTAGTTAATTATACCCATAAATAAACTGATTTCAAAAACTTAACTAGTTTTAAGCAGGATTTTTCTTAAGCTTCATATAAGTATGTATAAAAAAGATGGGAGAATACTAATGCCTTTATATGAATTTGAAGGAAAAAGACCTATAATTCCTGATACTACATTTATACATCCGCAAGCCGTAATAATTGGAGAGGTTATCTTGGGAGAAAATTGTTATGTAGGTGCAGGGGCCATAGTAAGGGGAGACTATGGCAACATCATAATCGGAGACGGTTCTAATATACAGGAAAACTGTGTTATCCATTCTGAACCCGAAACTACCGCGGTATTTGAAACTAATGTACTAATTGGACATGGGGCCATTGTCCATGGCCCCTGTATTATTAAATCCAATTCTACCGTAGGAATGGGCTCGGTAATTAATAGTGAAACCATAATAGAAAAAGAATCCCTGCTGGCAGCCGGCAGTGTTTTGCCCCCTCGTAAAACTATACCGGAGCGCAAAGTAGCCATGGGCAACCCGGCTAAAATAGTGAAGGATATTGATGATACCATGTTAGTCTATAATCAAATTGCCACTAAGCTTTACCAGGATTTAGCGGCCCGGTGTATGAAAGGGCTAAAACTAATCGAAGATTAATTTAGAAAAACTTGGCTTGCTTACTGCTGGCTTGTGATCTTCAGGTTATGCTTATAAAAAAGTGCGGCAGGAATTAGTTTATCCCTGTCGCACTATCAATCTTTCTCAATTATCTCTTACCTGCGATAATATCCGTATCAGTTAACCATCTCGTCCCTGCAGGATTCCGGCCAGCTTCAACTCCAGACCTGCTTTTACTATAGCAGGAACCATAAGGCCTACATCCCCTCCTAAAAGAGCTGCTTCCTTAACTCCACTAGAGCTTAGATATATATATTTAGTATCTGCCATGACAAAAATTGTATCGATTTCCGGCATTAAAATTTTATTCATATTAGCCATACCCGCTTCATACTCAAAGTCTGATACGGTTCGGAGTCCCCTTATTATGGCACAGGCTCTTTTCTCTTTAATATAATTAGCCAGCAGGCCGTTAAAACACTCTACCTCCACATTATCTAAATGTTTGGTACTTTCTTTGATTAAATCCACTCTTTCATCTAAGGTAAATAAAGCATGCTTAGTAACATTATGTACTACTGAAACTATAATTTTATCAAAGATCCGGCTGGTTTTTTCCAATATATCTATATGCCCATTAGTAACCGGGTCAAAGCTACCGGGATATACAGCTAAGCGCAACTATATTCCCCCCTTCCTATTTGCAAATATTTTCCGTAATCAAAAGATAATTTACAATTCGCTTCCACTATCCCATTTCCCTGCCTCAGATAATGATTATTATAGTATTAAAATAAGCATAGAGTAAAGATACGGTTTAATAGGTAAACTGGTTGAACTATACCCTAAACCAATAGAGAAAAGCCAGAAGAGCATTTAAATGCCACCTTGTATTGCTGATTCACCTTTATTATGATATATAATTTCGGCCGGAAATAACCCCGCCAAACGCTAAAAAATCTGGCGGCAAGTTTTGCTTAACCTGCCGCCAGATAAATATACCTTTTATTAATGCAGAGCTCTTAAGAGCAATGATTAATATTTATACTGAAAAGCTTTACTTACATGGCATTTAGTGGCCATAAACCACTTTACATAAATGCTTCTTCCTCCAGGGTAATGGCACTGCGGTCCCCAGCCTGCATAGATTTCTCATATCCGAACACATCAGTAACATGGTTCATGATATAGAACCGGGCACTAGCAATCTTGCCTTTGTAGAAATTAGCATCAAAATGGTCTGATCCCAGTTCGGCCAGCTTCTTAGCCGCTAAAAGAGCTTGGGAAAGCATTAACTTCCCACAGTATACTCTGGCCCCTGCATGCATGGTACGGGTAGCAAATAACTGTTTCATCGGTTTATCTTCTGCAGTCCAAGCCGCATTCATATCCACAATATTTTTAAAAGCAGTCATGGCTTCAGACATCATAACAAACTCAGGCGCAAATTCATCCGTCTTTTCATTAGCTACAAAATCATCAATTTCCGCTACCCATTTTTTGAAGGGCTCACCGCCGCCCATAGTGAACTTGCGGCCCGTATAGTCTTGAGCCTGAATGAAATTAGTACCTTCCCAAATACCATGGATAACACAATCCCGGTATAATTGAGCTGAGGCATATTCTTCCATGAATCCATAGCCGCCATGGCATTGGATTGATTCCCCGGTAAGGATTCTGGACATGTCAGATGCATAAGCTTTGCACAAGGGGTTATTAATCGCAAACATATTAGCATAATATTCTCGTTCTTCCTCGGTAGCAGCATCTACTTCCAGATCACGGTAAAGATAGGACTGATAAATTAAAGCCCGAATCGCTTCCATACCGGATTTTTGGTACATCAGCATACGGCGTACATCTTCATGTTCAATAATGCGAACACTAGGGCCTTTAGGATCAGTAGACTTTTTACTTTGTACGCGAACCTTAGCATAATCTAAAGCTGCGTAATACCCAGAAGTTATACAGCCCAGGGTAAATAATCCTGTGTTCAGACGTTCTTCGTTCATATAGGCAAACATCTGTGACATCCCTACACCGCGGCCATCTACTACTTCTTTTCCGCCTACCATCCAGCCATAACAATTATCGTTTTCTCCCATAGCCAGAGTAAGGGTAGAAGAACCGTGAATACCCATCTTATGCTCGATACCAACCGAGGTTACATCATTCCATTGGCCTAAGGAACCATCTTCATTAACCCAAAACTTGGGTACGATGAAAAGTGAAATACCGGCAGTGCCTTCTTTAGCACCCGGAGTCTTAGCCAGCATCAGATGAATAATGTTTTCCGTTAAGTCATGGTCACCGGAGGTAATAAAACATTTAGTACCCTTAAGTTTGTATAGACCCGGAGTATCAGTAGGAAATGCCTTGCTTTGCACTGCCCCTACCTCTGATCCGGCACCCGGTTCGGTCAAACCCATAGTGCCGCCCCATTCGCCGGTAAACATTTTGGGCAGAAACAAATCCTGCTGTTCTTGAGTAGCATAATCCTGAAGCACAGTAGTAGCACCTTGGGTCAAGCACCAGAACATCACCATACCGGCCGAGGCAGCCGACTGCATTTCCAGAATCGGAGCATACCAAGAAAGGGGTATTTTCCCCTCCCCCCGGTATCCAAATTGAGGGCCTAACTCAGCTTCGCAAACTGTTTTGTAAACATTTTTGAATGAGTCAGGAGTTAAGACGGCTTGTTCCTCACCACCCACAAATGTAGCCCCAATTTCATCAGCATCTTTGTTGGCCGGGCAGATAACGTCACGGCAAATTTTGAAGTTTACATCGAGAAAATTATCTATATCATCGATTCCATAATATTCTTTATAGGCATCTAAGGATAACAAACTTTGCATATCCAGCCATTCTTTTATGACAAATTTAATGTCACGGGTATTAAGCAAATAATTATTATGTGGCAAAAAAATCTCTCCCCCCCAATATTTAAGAAAAAAACTATCTGGAAACTATCAAGGATGTACCTTGTCCGCCTCCGATACATAAAGTAGCTAAACCTTTCTTAGCATCTCTTTTTTGCATTTCATATAAAAGTGAAACCAGAATTCTAGTTCCTGAAGCTCCAATAGGATGACCAATAGCTATAGCTCCCCCATTAACATTAACTTTGTCCATAGTTTGGTCAAAACCTAATTCTTTGGCTACGGCTAAAGATTGAGCTGCAAAAGCTTCATTAGCTTCAATTAAGTCAATATCATTAATAGTTAGTCCGGCTTTTTGCAAGGCTTTTTCAGTAGCAGGAACTGGGCCGATACCCATAATTGATGGATCTACTCCACCGGAAGCATAGCTAACTACTGTTGCCATAGGTGTGATTCCTAGTTCATCAGCCTTTTCTTTGCTCATTACTATAACTGCTGCTGCTCCATCATTTATTCCCGAAGCATTACCAGCCGTTACGGTTCCATCTTTTTTAAAGGCAGGTTTTAGACCGGCCATTTTTTCCCTGGGGGTAGCCCGGGGATGTTCATCAGTATCAAAAACGATATCACCTTTTTTAGAAGGAATAACTACCGGTACGATTTCATCTTTAAATACGCCATTTTCAATAGCTTTTTTAGCTAATTCCTGGCTTCTAAATCCAAAATCATCCTGTTCTTCCCGGGATAAATTCCATTTTTCCGCAATATTTTCGGCGGTTATGCCCATATGATAATTATTAAAAGCATCCCATAAACCATCTTTAATCATCACATCTACTAAAGAGCCATTACCCATTCTATAGCCATAGCGGGCTTTCTCCAATACAAATGGAGTAGCAGACATATTTTCAGTACCACCAGCTAAAATGATATCGGCATCCCCAGCCTTAATAATTTGAGCTGCCAAGCTTACCGCTCTTAGTCCTGAACCACACACCTTGTTAATAGTAAATGAAGTTACAGTTTCCGGAATACCAGCTTTAATTGAACATTGACGAGCCACATTTTGCCCTTGAGCAGTTTGGAGAACACAACCAAAAATTACTTCATCCAACTGTTCCCCTTTTATACCAGCACGATTTAATGTTTCCTTCATTACTAAAGACCCCAAATCTACTGCTGCGGTGTCTTTAAGTTGCCCCCCAAATGTTCCTACTGGAGTTCTGCATGCACCAACTAAAACAACTTCTCTTGCCAATTTTAACCCTCCCATTTTTGTTTTTGTTTTTGACTCTAGCGAATTATTTTGAGTCTTTTGTCATTATAACTCATAACCATCGTTTCTTTACGACAAAATTCGCAGAAAATAAAAAATATTCGCTTCCTTTATTTTATTCTATTTTCTATGCCTGCGGCAATATTCCTTCTTTTTGATTATTTTACACAATATGTAGATGTAACCTATAACTTCTGGAAATTAAGACAGGAAGGGAAACCGCCGGAACTGAATAGCTGCGGCGGTTTCCCTTTGGTTTCGGTTTTATCGCAGGGGAATACTGCTGATTTCTTGGAGATTGGAGATTTGATGCGCTTTGATTAGGTTCGGGGACAGAGTATAAAGAGTATTGTTAATATATATTATCCGCTGCACATTTTTTTCACTCATATACCAGGCATCTCCGGCCTTTTGGTAATCTTCTTCACTGATATGAGTAATACGTCCTTGCAGGCGGAATCCATTTTTCGGATCAATATTGTAGATATAGGCTCCCTGGTAAGCAAAAGAACCGTAGGCTGTTTTACTCTTTAGCTTTTGCTCTTCACTCACCGTCATTAAAGTAACCGGAAAGGCCAGCAGATTTTTCTCCCGGGAAAAAAGCAAGGCTTTATGATTGTGTAAAAGCTCGGAATCAGTTCCCCGGTCACCGATTATCTCCTGGGCTATTTGCCGGGGATTGTTGACATCACTTACATCGAAAAGCGCTATTTTAATACCCTGGTAAAAGGCCTGGGCTTCATTTCCCCCGGTTTTCAATTCTATAGTATCTTTACCAAAACCGATCAGGTGATTTTCATCATAAGGATGCAGATAATCACTGTAACCGGGAATTTTAAGTTTCCCTAGTATAGAGGGCTGGCTAGGATTACTTAAATCAATTACAAACAAAGGATCAACCGTCCTAAATGTTACCATATAAGCCCGGTTCCCCATAAAACGGGTCGAATATATTTGTTCACCCGGAGCTATTCCTTCCAACCTGCCGGTTATTTGCAAGGCCGGGTCTAGTACATAAAGGTTGTTTTTAGATGTAAAAGCATCATCTCTCCACATTTCTCCGCTAGTAGTCGCTATACGGAAATACCCGGCATTTTCATCCATAGAAAATTGGTTCAGTATACGCCCCGGCACTTGTCCTTTACCTTGATAATTAATTTGTCCATTGGCCAAGCCAAAACTATAAATACTAGTTTGGCTCTCTGCTGCAGGGGCCGAAGTCGTGAAATTGCTGTCACGCAAGATAGGCCCCACTGCATTTTCACGGGTAACCGCAATATAGAGCCGGTTTAGTGAAGCATAAATATTCTCTCCATTGCCTAAACAGGTGGTAACATTAACTTTTTCATTTTTATTCAAATCTAATCCGGCCGCTATAATGTAAGCCGGGTATATTTCCCCGGGAAAATAGCTTATATCTGCACAGTCAATTGCCCTAAAATCGCTGTCACTGACACTGTCGCGAATATAGGGCAGCTCAATATCCTCATTTTCCTGTAAACGGTAATTAATATGGGAACGGCTGACTAGATAGAGGGCTGAATCTATTTTACGGGCAGAAAGGTATTCACCTTGCAGTTCTATTTCCCGTACTTTTTGAATATGGTTTTTATCTTCAATATTATAAATCAAAGCCAAAGTAGTAGATTGATAATATCTGGGCAGCGGATATATTTGAACCCTGGCAGCTTTGTCCTCCGTGGGCATAATGGTCATTTCGGGGCTATGATGGCCAATGACTACCAGATGTTTATTATCCAAAAAAATTTCCTGGGGAACAAAGCCGGCTTTATCAAAATTTATTTTCGCTGCTACCTGTATGGCATCGGCCGGAACAGCCTTTATTATTACCACGTTTCTCTCATTAACCTGATAGATATAGGTACCGTCAGTTTTTACTATATCAGCTTCATCTACTCCCTGAACCTGAACATTGGTAGCGCTGGTATCTGCGTCCGCCATTGGTGATGCTGGGGAGATACTTTTTTGTAACATAACAATATTAGATGATTCCTCAACTTCTACCATATCGCTTCTACCAGCCCGTACATAGTATCCCCGGTCATTTTCCAGAGTAATATATTCACTTAAAAGCTGACGGAAATTATCCATATCTCCGATAACAGGCAATGGCTCAACCGGCTTTTGGGTCTCCCGGCTTACCGGTATACCCTCTAAAGCCATAGCCAGGCCGGAAACAAATAGGCCTATCATGAGTGCAACAGCCAGACAGGAAATAAAAACATGTCTTTTAGCAGGTGAATTCATTCTACCCCTCCTAATTTCTTTTTATATTTCAATACGTGGCTGGCATAATATAACTTTCATCTAAATGCGAGGCGTGAAACGTAAGACGTAGGAGTCGGTCTCTGTGCGCCCCACCGCACCTGTGGTCGCCTGTATGGAACAGGAAACCCATGGTATTGTTCGTACCATCAGAAAGAAGTATACAGTATAAATAGCAACTTCTTATTGCACTTGGCCAAATAGATGGTATATTAAATACGACAGCAGAATAAAAACAGGCAATGACGCCGCAGGCAGTTTAATTTACTACCTGGGGCGTTTTTTTAAGTTCTGTTGTTATGTCAAATCACAAATATAAAAAATGCGGCAAAGGCGCCGAGTAAAACCGTTTACGGTTTGGCCGGCGCTTTTGTTATGGAAAGGAGGAGCCTTTTATGAAAAAAATAGAAGCCATTATTCGCCCCACCAAACTGGAAGAATTGAAAAAAGTCCTCGATGACATGGAAGTAAGGGGTATGACGGTGAGCAATGTCATGGGACGGGGACTGCATCAGAATGTCAAGCAGTATTACCGCGGGCAGGAAGCGTCTATTGATCTGTTTCCCAAGGTCAGAGTTGAGATTATTTGCCGTGACCATTGGCAGGAAAGAATCGTTCAGGCGATTATGGATACTTGCCGGACCGGTGCCATCGGTGATGGAAAAATCTTCATTTATCCCCTGGAAGAGATTATTCGCATCAGAACCGGCGAACGCGGCGAAGATGCATTGTAAACAGTTTTCATTCTTGGCCAATTAAGGCCCATCTGATAAGAGGCTGGTTTCAGCCGTATAGGAGGTTTTTCATTATGCGTCTATATTTGACGGGATTAGGTGTTTTGTTTTCAACTCTGGTGGTTGTCGAGCCAGCCTTGGCAGCTACCGAAACAGCCATTAGTGCGGGAGATACCGGCTTTATATTGATTTGTGCCGCTCTGGTAATGATAATGACTCCGGGTGTAGCCTTGTTCTATGGAGGAATGGTGCGGAGCAAAAATGTGCTCAGTGTATTAATGCAATGTATGGTGGTGCTGGGCGTTGTATCCATCCAATGGGTACTCCTGGGCTACACCCTGTCTTTTGGCTCCGATTATGGCCAGTTGATTGGCGGACTGGATTTCTTGGGTCTTAAAAATGTAGGCATAGAGGCACTTGACGCCGGTATCCCCATTCCTCATCAGGCCTTTGCCGCTTTTCAGGGGATGTTTGCCATTATTACCGCCGCCTTGATTGCCGGTGCTATTGCCGAGAGAATGAAGTTTTCCGCTTTTGTAGTTTTTATATTGTTGTGGACCACCCTGGTTTACGATCCTCTGGCTCACTGGGTATGGGGCGGCGGATGGATAGGCGCTCTTGGTATTCTGGACTTTGCCGGCGGTACCGTAGTGCATATCAGTTCCGGGGTTACCGGATTGGTCGCCGCTGTGATATTGGGCAAAAGACTCGGCAAAAAGAATGCCATACGCCCTCATCATCTTCCTATGACCATGTTAGGCGCTGCTTTGCTGTGGCTGGGATGGTTCGGATTTAACGCTGGCAGCGCACTGGCTGCAGACGGAATTGCTGCTCAGGCATTTATAAATACTAATATCTGTGCGGCAACCGGAGTTTTTTCTTGGATGGTGGTTGAGTGGTTGCATCACGGCAAACCGACCTTGCTGGGCACTGTCAGCGGAGCTATTGCCGGCTTGGTGGTCATCACCCCGGCGGCGGGATTTGTTACCCCTCTGGCATCAATTGTGATGGGTATCTTAGCCGGGCCAGTTTGTTACTTGGCGGTCAGCAAAGTTAAAGAAAGATTTGGTTATGATGATTCTCTGGATGTGTTCGGTATCCATGGTGTAGGCGGAACCTTGGGCGCTTTGCTGACCGGCGTGTTTGCTTCTACCGCCGTCAACCCCGGCGGAGCCGACGGACTTTTGTACGGTAATCCCGCCCTATTGGGTCTTCAGACTGTCGGCGTAGTTGCCAGCTATATCTTTGCCATAGGGATGACTTTATTGATTTTGAAGGTAATCAGCTCGTTTATGGATTTACGCGTATCCCGGGAAGAAGAAGAAATCGGATTGGATCAGGCCATACAC
>JAEWZB010000125.1 GCA_023395515.1 Bacillota bacterium | reverse complement strand
ATATCAATCTTTAACCGATAAAAACGGCGGTATAGCAGGGGGTATATGGGGGGGACTATTATTAGGGCTTTTAGTCATTTTTAACTTTTTAGCCTTAAGCAAGTTCTTGCCGGTTATACTTCATTATGAAGTACCGATGCTCTATATTGCCGAACATATTTCTTTAACTACTAAGCACCTTTATACCGTGGTCTTATGGTTAGGAATTTTAACTACCGCTTTGGCCAATACTTATGGATTTGCCCAAAGGATTTCTAAGTTTATCGGATTAAATTATAAAATTACCCTGATAATTTGTTTAACCTTGGCTTTGCCCATTGCTACCCAAAGCTTTTCCGTTTTAGTAGGGAAAATATACCCGATGTTTGGGGTCTTAGGTTTAATAATTATTTTGGCCCTGGTCAAAAAGGCTATAAAAGACATAGTTAGGGAATTATACTATAATATAACTCAATGGAAGAAACGGTAATGGGAGGCATTTATGAATAGTTTGCAAAATATTCCTTCAGTTGATGAACTACTGGCCCAGGAAATAGTAAAAGGTTATATTGCCCAGCATAATAGAGATTTCATAGTGAAGCTGATTAGAGAGGCAACTAATCAGTTACGCCAAGAATTACTTAAGCAAGAAGAAAATCTAAACCGAACGGAAATTACCCACTTATTACTAGAAGAACTGGGCCGGCTAGCTGCAGTTAAAACTAAAGGAACCTTAAGCCAAGTTATAAATGGCACCGGGGTAGTTTTACATACTAATATGGGACGGGCTCCCTTAGGAAAGCAAGCCATTAATTATATGGTAGAAATGGCTGCGAACTATAATAACTTGGAATTAGATTTGGCTAAAGGAGAGCGGGGCTCTCGTTATACCCATGTGGAAGAAATATTGATTGAAATTACGGGGGCAGAAGCTGCCTTAGTAGTTAATAATAATGCTGCGGCAGTAATGTTAGGACTTAATGCTTTAGCCTCAGGCCGGCAGGTAATTGTTTCCCGGGGGCAGTTAGTCGAAATCGGAGGAGCTTTTAGAATTCCGGAAGTAATGAAATTAAGTGGTGCGGAATTAATTGAAGTGGGAACCACTAATAAAACTTATTTAAGGGATTTTGCCGAGGCTATTACTGAAGCTACCGGCTTACTTTTTATGGCTCATACCTCCAACTATAAGATTGTAGGATTTACGGAGGAAGTAGCTGTAGATGAGTTAGTAAGCTTAGGCCGCTCTCACAACTTACCGGTAATGTATGATCTGGGCAGTGGGGTATTATACGACTTAAGTAAAGCCGGCTTAAAAGATGAACCTACCGTGCAAAAATGTATTGCTTCGGGAGTAGATATTGTTACCTTTAGCGGGGATAAGCTGCTAGGAGGGCCTCAGGCGGGAATTATTTTAGGCAAAAAAGAATATATAGAGGCTATGAAAAAAAATCAATTAACTAGGGCTTTAAGGGTAGACAAGCTAACCATTGCTGCCTTGGAAGGAACTCTGCTGGAATACTTAAGCGGCAAGCCGGAGGAAAACATTCCTATTATATCTATGCTTAATGCCAGTTCAGATAAGCTTAAAGCTAAGGCACAGGAACTTAATTATAAATTAGAAGAGGAATTTACTCATAGCTCTAGTATTAGTCATATTAAATTAGTCCCGGTAGAGGATATGGTAGGAGGGGGGGCTTACCCAACTTATCAGATTCCCGGATATGGAATTGAAATAAAGTTTCAGGATATTAACCTGGACTTTATAGCCAAAAAATTAAGAACTAACCAACCATCCTTAGTCACCAGAATACAAGATGATAGTATGCTTATCAGTGTAAGAACTTTGTTAGAAGGAGAATTAGAACAAATACCAGCACTAATTAAAAAAGCTTTGGAATAAAAATTCTTTTTACTATCAGTATTTTCTAATGAAGGGGTGGTTTAGATGAAAAGATTAGTTATAGGTACGGCGGGACATATTGATCATGGTAAAACTACGTTAGTAAAAGCCTTAACCGGTATCGAAACCGATAGATTAAAAGAAGAAAAACAAAGGGGAATTTCTATAGAATTAGGCTTTGCTCCTTTTACATTGCCTAGTGGTCAGAAAGCTGCCATTGTAGATATGCCAGGGCATGAAAGATTTATTAGACATATGTTAGCCGGCGCTTTTGGGATAGATTTAGTTATTTTAACTATAGCTGCTGATGAAGGGATAATGCCGCAAACCCGGGAACATATGGATATAATTGAACTATTAGGTATAGATAAAGGGATTATTGCTATTACCAAAAGGGATTTGGTAGATGAAGACTGGTTGATGTTAGTGGAAGAAGAAGTAAGGGAATATATGGCTAAGACCATCCTTAAGGATGCGCCTATTATAAGTGTATCAGCCGTGCAAAAACAGGGCATGGAAGATTTGAATAAAACTATCGAAGAATTAGCCTTAACTATTGAAGAAAGACCGGTTTTTGGGCATGCTAGAATGCCTATTGATAGAGTATTCACTATTGCCGGATTTGGAACCGTGGCAACTGGGACTTTATGGTCGGGAAGTTTAAATGTGGGAGATACTCTACAGTTAATGCCCGTACAAAGAGACGTTAAAATTAGGACCTTACAGGTACATAATGAAAAAGTGCCGACTGCCTATGCCGGGCATAGGGTGGCCGTGAACTTGCAGGGCATAGAAGTAGCGGAAATTAAAAGAGGTTATTGGCTGACTACTCCTGGCTATTTGAGTCCGAGTCACCGGGTAGATGCTAAATTAAGACTAATTCACTCTACTAATAGAACTATCACTAACTGGAATAGAATAAGATTCCATCTAGGTACAGATGAAGCCTTAGGCAGGATAGTTCTTTTAGATCGGGATGATCTTAGTGGCGGAGATGAGGCTTATGTACAAATTGTTATGGAAAAACCAGTAGTATGCTATAAAGGAGATCCTTTTGTAATTAGATACTATTCTCCTGTTACTACTATAGGAGGAGGAGTTATCATAGATGCTAATGCTCCTAAACAAAAAAGATTTAGAGAAGATGTATTAGAACAATTGGCGATGAAAGAAGAAGGTAGTTTAGATGAAGTAATTATACACGAGATGGAGTCTAATCCCTATGAGATATTTAGTGTGGAGGAACTTACTAAGCGTACCGGCAGCACTATTGAACAGGTTAATGATGAATTAGGAAGCTTAAAGGCAGAAAATAAAATTGTGGACTTAAAGAAAGAGGAGTATATTAGCAACTATGGATTAGAGTTAATCAATGATGTGATTACTAAAACTTTACAGGATTATCATAAACGGTTCCCTTTAAGAGCTGGATATCCCAAAGAAGATATACGGAGTAGATTATTTGCGGCTATAAATAGCAAATCCTTTAATTTGATTCTTAAGCACCTGGAAGATCAGAATAGTATAATAAGCCGTAATAACATGCTTAGTCTAGTAGATCACAAGATGATACCAAATGAAAAACAGGAAAAGATTATCACCAGCCTGATAACCCAGCTGGAGCTTGAGCCGTTTGCCCCACCAGCTCCCGCTGATATAAAAGAAGGTTTGAATATAAGTGAAGAAGAATTTATGGAAATAATTGCGTACTTAATTTCTATAGGTATTATTGTTAAAGTTAATCAAGATATGCTGTTTACTTCTCAGGCCCTGGAAGAAGGAAAACAGATATTAAACGAGTATTTTAACCAAGAAAAGGAACTATCTTTGGCTACGGCTAGAGATATTTTTAAAACTACTCGTAAGTATGCGCTTCCTTTGATAGAATATTATGATAGAGTACGTGTGACAAGAAGGATAGGAGATATTAGAATAAAGGTATAGTTTATAATGATCGGCATAGAGGCAGGGGAATTTTGGTCAAAGTATCTGGGACATGCATTTCCATGAATAAAAAGTTTAATATTTTAAGTTAGTTAGCTATTAGGTTACGGTAAATAGCTAACTTAGAGGTGGGGAAAATTCTGCGCTTGGGGGAAGAAAAAGTGACGGATAGCCAAGGCCATACTAAATTCTAAGGCAATTTAGTAATTAAATTTCATGTCGATAAAGCAGGGACATGAATTAAATAAAAGTTAAGAGGAGGATGTCTAATGAGGTTAAGTAGGAAGGTATCGATGGTAGTATTGATGATGTTCATGCTTAGCATCCTTGCCGGGTGTGGGGGAAATGCATCAAATGATGGTGGTGGAGACACAGGTGGCAAGGATGCCGGAGTTATTAAAGTAGGAATTAACAGTGAGTTATCCGGCGGAGTGGCAAGTTATGGTACCAATGCCAGAGACGGTGCCATGTTAGCTATTGAACACATTAATGCCAGTGGCGGAGTTTTGGAACAAAACCTGGAAGCCATCGTCAGAGACTGTAAGTCATTGCCTGATGAAGCTATGAGTGTTAGTGCGGCCTTGGCTGATGAAGGTATTGTAGCCCAAGTGGGACCTTTAACCAGCGGTAATGTTCAAGGAAGTACTCCGGTTATGATGGAAACAGGAATTCCATTAATTGCTCCGGCTGCTACAGCCGATATGGTTACAGTAGATGCTAAAACTGGAAAAACTATGGACTATATTTTTAGAGTATGTTTTAAAGACTCTTTCCAAGGTACACTAATGGCTACCTTTGCAGCAGACAATTTAGGTGCTAAAAATGTGGCTATATATAAAGATGCTTCCAGTGATTATGGTAAAGGCTTAGCCGACTTCTTCAAAAAGACTTTTGTTGATGAAAAGGGCGGAAAAATTGTAGCTGAAGAAGGTTTTGTCAAAGGAGACCGGGATTTTAAAGCTACTTTAACTAAAATAAAAGGTACCAATCCTGATTTTATTTATGTACCAGGTTATTATGAAGAAGTTGCTCCTTTAATAAAACAAGCCCGTGAATTAGGTATTAATGTAGCTATGGGCGGACCGGACGGCTGGGATTCCCCTGACTTAGTAGGTGTAGCCGGTGCTGCTAACTTAAATAAAACATATTTTACTAACCATTATTCAGTTGAAGATGAGAGTCCAAAAGTTGTAGAATTTGTAGAGGCTTATAGAGCCTAGTATAACAAAGATCCAGATGCTTTTGCTGCCTTAGGCTATGATGCAGTGCAAATTTTAGCTCAAGCTATCAAGGATGCTGGTGAAGCTACTCCGGAAAAAATTACGGCAGCTTTAGCTAACGTAAAAGATTTTGAAGGTGTTACCGGCACTATGAGCATTGATGAAGAACATAATCCGATAAAAGCCGGAGTTATAATTGAGTTTAACGATGGAAAACAGGTAATGAATACTAGAATTCAACCTTAGTACATGCAGGGTAAAGGAAGGGCTTACCCCCTTCCTTTACAATCTTTAAAAGGGAAGTGGCAATATTGCTCGAATTTATGCAACAACTTATTAATGGCTTATCCTTGGGGGCGATATATGCGCTTATCGCATTAGGTTATACCATGGTATACGGAATTATTAAACTTATTAATTTTGCTCATGGCGATGTTATGATGGTAGGGGCTTATGTAGGCTTTTTCTCCATTAGTATTTTGGGAACCCACATTATAGTGGCTATGTTATTCGCTATGATAGCTTGTGCTCTTTTAGGAGTAGTAATTGAAAAAATAGCTTACAAACCTTTGCGTGGAGCTACCCGTATAGCAGCTTTAATTACGGCTATAGGGGTTTCTTTATTTTTGGAATATACTACGATTTTCTTTCTTTCACCCCAACAAAGAATATTCCCCGAAAGTGTATTTGTCAGTAAAGATTTAGCTCTTTTTGGACTGTCTATTTCTAATAAAGATGTATTTATTTTTGTTTCCGCTATTTTTCTAATGTTAGTTCTGCAATATGTAATTAAACGAACTAAAACAGGAAAGGCCATGCGCGCCGTATCATTAGACCGGGATGCGGCTGTTTTAATGGGAATTAGTGTAGACCGTACCATCTCTATTACCTTTGCTATCGGCTCGGCTCTGGCAGCAGCAGCCGGGGTTATGGTGGGGGTCTATTATAATACAATTAATCCCCTGATGGGAATAATACCCGGATTAAAAGCCTTTGTCGCTGCGGTATTAGGTGGTATAGGTATTATCCCCGGTGCTATGGTGGGAGGCTTTGTAATTGGGATACTTGAGACCTTAGTCAGCGGCTATGGTAATAGCTTATATAGGGATGCAGTAGCATTTGGTGTACTTATATTGATACTTTTAATTAAGCCCACCGGTATATTTGGCAAAAATACCGGCGAAAAAGTGTAGGTGAGTAGTTATGAAGTTTTTGAACAGTAAAATAGGCCGGTTTATTATACAAGTAATACTCCTAGCTGCTATATTCTCGGTAGTGCAGTATCTACTAGTAGCAGGACTATTAAATAGATTTTATGAAATAACTTTAACCTCTATGATGATTAATGTAATTTTAGCTGTAAGCTTAAATCTTATTAACGGTTTTACGGGTCAGCTTTCCTTAGGACACGCTGGCTTTATGGCCGTAGGAGCATATGTAGCAGTTATAATTACCGATTATTATAGTCTGCCTTTTGTAGTTGGTTTACTGGGCGGGGCTTTGGCTGCCGCTATTGCCGGCTTCATTATCGGGGTGCCGACTTTGAGATTAAAAGGAGATTATTTAGCCATAGCTACTTTAGGCTTTGGGGAGATAATCAGGGTAGTTTTACAAAACATTGATTATGTAGGGGGCCCGGCAGGAATATCGGGCATAGCTAAAGCTACTAACTGGATATGGCTTTTTGGATCGGTAGTATTAACGGTTATAGTTATTCAAAACATTATTAATTCCAGTTATGGCAGAGCCATTATTTCCATCAGAGAAGACGAAATTGCTTCGGAAGTCATGGGGGTAAATACTACTAACTATAAAGTATTAGCCTTTGTGGTAGGGGCATTATTTGCCGGATTAGCCGGAGGACTTTATGGCCACTACTTCTATATTATTAAGCCGGAGACTTTTAACTTTTTAAAATCCTTTGACATTTTAGTTATGGTGGTATTAGGAGGACTGGGAAGTACCACCGGAGCTATTATAGCAGCTATTTTTATTACGGGATTAACCGCAGCCTTACAAGCATTTCCTGCAGTTAGAATGATTATTTATGCCTTAATTTTAATTATAATAATGATATATCGTCCCCAGGGCTTAATGGGAAATAAAGAATTATCGATTAAAACTTTCGGTAGGATATGGAGTGGAAAAAATGACTCTACTGCAAATAAATAATTTATGTAAATCATTTGGCGGCTTAAGTGCAGTTTTAAATGTAAATTTTAAATTAGAAGAAAATGAATTAGTTGCTCTTATTGGACCTAACGGCGCCGGCAAGACGACTATGTTTAATTTGATAACTGGGGTTTATAAGCCTAATGAAGGGCAAATAGAGTTTAAAGATGAAAAAATTCAGGGTTTGCCTCCTTATACCATTTGTAAAAAGGGTATTGCCAGAACGTTTCAGAATATTAGGTTGTTTAATAGCCTAACCGTTTTAGAAAATGTTAAAATAGCTCTGCATAAAAGTGTTCCTTATAGTTTGCCCTCAGCTATTTTTAGATTGCCTTCTTTTTTTAAAGGAGAAGAAATAATTGAGGAAAAAGCTTTGAATTTATTGGCCTTGTTTGATTTAGAAGGAAAAAAAGATGAAATAGCCTCTAATTTACCTTATGGGGAGCAACGTCGGCTGGAAATTGCCCGGGCCCTAGCTACTGACCCCACCCTATTAATTTTAGATGAACCGGCTGCCGGTATGAATCCTAATGAAACTAAAGATTTGATGGAATTAATTAAAAGGTTAAAAAAAGATTTTGGATTATCCATACTTTTGATTGAACATGATATGTCATTAGTTATGGGAGTTTGTGAAAGAATCTATGTTCTGGATTATGGACAAATTATTGCTGAAGGTAAGCCGGAAGAAATAAGAAATAATAAACGGGTAATAGAAGCTTATCTAGGCGAGGAGGTAGAATAGTGCTTCAGGTAAAGGATATTAATGTTTATTACGGAGCAATACATGCTTTAAAGAACTTATCTATAGATGTTGAACAAGGCAGCATTGTAACACTCATTGGAGCTAATGGTGCCGGTAAAACTACTACCCTTAAAACTATTTCAGGCTTATTAAAGCCCAAAAGTGGAAATGTCTTTTTTAAGGGTACAGAAGTCAATAAAATACCTCCGGAAAAAATTGTAGCCATGGGTATTTCCCAAGTACCTGAAGGCCGACGGGTATTTGCCACCATGTCGGTATTAGAAAACTTAGAAATGGGAGCCTATTTACGAACTGATAAAAAAGCTATGCAAAATGATTTAGAAAATGTATTTAACCGTTTTCCCCGTTTAATGGAAAGAAGAAAGCAATTAGCCGGAACTTTATCGGGTGGAGAACAACAAATGTTAGCCATAGGCCGGGCCTTGATGGCCAGACCTGAATTGATGTTAATGGATGAACCTTCTATGGGATTAGCCCCTCTTTTAGTAAAAGAAATATTTGAAATTATTAAGGATATAAATGAAAAAGGAACAACTATACTTTTAGTAGAACAAAATGCCCATATGGCACTTTCAATAGCACATAAAGCTTATGTTATTGAAACCGGGCAAATTGTGTTAGAAGGAACAGCTCAAGAACTAATGAATAGCCCTGAAGTCAAAAAGGCCTACTTAGGAGGGTAATTTAGAAAGGGGGATCAACGGTCATGAAGGTAAAAGATCGAATGACTACTACAGTTATAACTGTAGAAATGGAAACTAGTATGACGGAAGCTTTTAGATTAATGAAGGAAAATGATATACGCAGACTGCCTGTTCTGGAAAAGGGTAAAGTAGCGGGGATTATTACTTTAACTGATTTAAATCAAGCTTCACCATCTTCTGCTACCTCACTTAGTATTCATGAATTAAATTATTTACTAGCTAAAACTAAAATAAAAGACATAATTCCTAAGAAACAAAAACTTATAACGGTTAGCCCCGAGGCTTATATAGAAACTGCGGCTAAGTTAATGAGACAAAATACGGTAAGCGGATTACCGGTAACTGAAAATGATAAATTGGTAGGAATTATAACGGAAACCGATTTATTTGACTCCCTAATTGATATTTTAGGAGTTAACCAACCCCATACCCGTATAGATTTATTTGCGGAGGATAAGCCGGGAGTTTTAGCCGAAATTACCGGCTTAATTGCCAGCAAGAACATTAATATTCTTAATATCGTAGTTTACTATGATAAAAAAAGAGATCTCTATAAAGTAATTATTAGAATAGAAGATGCGGAATACAGTTCGGTTGTGGAAGAATTAAAAAATAAAGGTTATGATATTGAATCGGTACTGGTGCGGGATGATGTTGAATAAGTAACCTAAACCACATCATATTTGACAATAAGAGTTGGTTTATATATACTACTTATGCTAAACACCGTGGAGGCGCATCGGTCCTGGTGGGCCGCCTGGACTTCAAATCCAGTTGTACGGCAGTGATCCTGTCGTGGGTGTGTTCGATTCGCACACGCCTCCGCCAAATATTTTAGGGATTTAAGGGATTTTAAACCTAGAGAACATGTGTTTTAATTTGCGCAATTTATACTAGTTTTGCAAACAAATTCGCGGAAGGTTTTATACCTAATGCGGAAATGCGAATTCTAATAAGTCACGAAAGCCTGACCTTTTACGGGGTCAGGCTTTATTATGGTTAAAGTAAGAGACGATAGGTAGTCCAAGGTAGTTAAGTCCGGTCTCCTAGGTAAAGCTTATAGTGACAGGGCTTTTTATTAGGTGGAGTCTTGTTCAATTATGCCTGCTTATCATTTTCATAGTTTTTCCCTTTCTTAAATTCCGGCGAGTATATGGACATCTTCCAGATACGTTTCATAAAAGGCGTAGGAGGACGGAAAAGCAGCTCTTTCATGGAACCAAACAAGCGGCTGCAGTCGTCGGTGATGATAGGGTCTCCATGAGCGCGTAATATAACTTTAGCTTGGGTAGCTCCCAGACGGTCATATGACTCGGCCATTTGGCGGGGAAAAACAATGGGAAGCGGTAATTGCGGTTTTCCTTTAACATCGCAGATAAGATCAGCAATATATAATACCTGTTCTTGTGTATTATAAAAAGCCAGATCATGAATAGTATGGCCGGGGACATGTATAACTTGCCACTCCGGGAAAAAAGGTAACGACTGACCGTCCTGCAGAAAGGAATCGGGATTAATGCGGCGGTTGTACAGAATGCGTTCCAGTCTGCGCCGGTTGCGAAAGGCGACGGAGCTGGCCATATAGCAGTCCAGCTTATGTTGTAAAGCCCCTCCCAGACCTTGATACCAAAGGTCGGCATTTTCATGTGCGGCAACGGGGATACCGTATCTTTTACGCAGGCATACCGCTCCACCACCATGATCAGGATGCATATGGGTAACGGCCGTCAACTTTATATCTGACGGAGAACGCTGTAAAACTTTCCGGCAATAAGCAGCAATGCGTTTCACGTCACTTATGCATCCACTGTCCAACAGCAATAAGCCATGATCATGCTCAATAAGGATAATATTTTCTATGTAACCTTTTATGTGATGCACACGCAAGGAAGAAAAGACCAAATCTGGCTTTTCGAGATTTATCATGATTACGCCCCCCAGAAACTCTCTCGATATATATACTTAATATAATAAACTAATAATCCTGCAAATAATTACAATTTTTAAAAATCCTTTCAGAACTATAAAAAATAAAGAAGCGTTTAGGCTGCCTTTGTAAGTACTTAAAAGAATAGAGCCGTCTTGCTTATGTTATCAGCTTTTGCTGCTAAAGCCGGAATTAGCTTTATTATACAAGCTTAGTTTAGTAGAAACTAGGAATTTAGGAAAATAAATAATTGCGGGGAATGAATTTGCCCAGAAAAAGAAGCATAATTTTCCGGGGTATTAGGAAGTTTATATGGCAAAAATATTTATTTTTAATTTGCTCTTGACTATTACGCAAGGTTATAGTCTATGCTAAGCAGAGCAGGGAGGAAAGAGTATGAATACAAATGATGTAGCTACTATGACCGGGTTAAGTGTGCGCACCTTACACCACTATGATAAAATTGGCTTGCTCTGTCCTAACCGTAATCAAGAAAGCGGATATCGAAAGTATAGTGAGGAAGATTTGGATAAATTGCAACAGATTCTGTTTTTCAAAGAATGCGGTTTTACCCTGGCGAAAATTAAAGAATTGTTGGATAGTCCTTGGTTTGACCGGGAAAAAGCCTTTGAACTGCAAAAACAATATCTTTTGCATGAAAAGAAGCGAATTGATGCTATGCTGCAAACCCTTAATAAAACCATGAGAGCCATGAAAGGAGAAGTAGCCATGTCACCCAAAGAAAAATTTAAAGGATTTGATTTTTCTGATAATCCGTATGAAGAAGAAGCGCGCCGCTTGTGGGGCAATGAAGCGGTAGATAAAAGTAAAGCCTGGATTGAATCTAAGTCGGCTGATGAGCAAAATGCCATAGGTAAAGGCATGGATGATTTGTTTAAAGAGCTGGCCCAGTTGCGCGATGATAACCCGGCAGGGGAACCTGCTCAGGCGGCTATGGATAAAATGTATAAATATTTTAATCAGAATTTTGGTTACCATTATACCCTGGAGGCATTTGCCGGACTTGGACAAATGTACGTTGAGGATAGCCGTTTTACTGAAAACATTGACCAATATGGTGAAGGGTTATCCGTATTTCTGAGGGAAGCCATGAACATTTATGCTCAAAGCAAAGCATAAGTAATCATTTATATGTAAGAGTAAGCCCAGCATAATCAAATATTAAATCCATCGACGAAAAAAGGAGCACATCAGACAAAATAGGTGCTCCTTTTTTTATCATTTGACTTTATCAGATTATTTCCCGGGAAATATTACAGGTTATTAACTGTCTCGACTAAATAGTCTGGTTTTCCCTTTAGCAAAATAACGTCCGACTACTACTAAAGCTATTATGGCGGCTATAATGAGAAGAGTCATCTTAATGTCTTGGGAATTAAACAAGCAAACCCCTAAACCGGTATATAATACCGCACTAGGTATTTTACCGATAGCCGAGGAAAAAAGGAAATTCCAAAAAGAAACTCCGCTAAGAGCAGCAACTATATTGATTAAGGGAGTTGGAACTACCGGAATTATTCGGGCAATAACTATACTCCAAAAAGCCATTTCCTTATTCATTTTTCTAAGGTCATAATGAAATCTTTTCTCAATCTGTCCAATTACCCAATCCGCAGAGGACAGCCGGCAAACCCAATAGGCTAAACATGCACCTACTAAAGCCCCTGACCAGGAGAGAAAGACTCCCATTTCAAAACCAAATAATAAGCCGCCCACTGAAGCCAGAATAATATAGGGAAAAACAGGTAAGGCTGCTTGAATAACAAAAAGTCCAAATGCTACCGCCGGTGCCAAGACACCAAATTCTTTAAGATATGAACTTACCAAAGATATATTACTGAAGCTTTGAATAATATCCATATTAAACTCCTTTAAGGTTATCCCTATTAATCGTATACGATAAAAATTAGTATTCCCTTGCATTTTAATATATTTTATGAAATAAAAAGCTAAATTATAAATTAGGATTATATATAGGCAAACTTACCCATCATTTTAACTTTAAATAAATTTTACTATGATATAATCAAGAATAAAAGGGGTTTGCAATGATTTGATGCCGTTTAATCTTCTTGATTATATCATTTTAGCCATATTAATGCTAAGCATCTTATCTGGTTTGAAGCGGGGCTTTATCCTGGCTGTTACCGGCATAGTAAATACCTTGCTGGCCGTAATTATTGCTTTTACTTGGTTTGATGATTGTCTGGCCTATCTTAATGAATATTGGGGCTTAAATATATATTTGGCGGAATTTATCCGTAATAAGCTGCCTTTAGCAGTTTTGTCTCTGGATATGCCCTTGATTAATTTACCCGTTTCTATGGGATTAATTAACTTTAAAGATGCGGCAGAAATACTGGCTCATTTTAGTTTAACCGTAATTAGCTTTTTTCTGGTTTTTTTCTTCAGCTTACTTATTCTCCAATTGATAGCCCGTTTATTAGATAAGTTATTCTCTTGGGGATTATTATCCTGGATTAATAATATTCTAGGGATGATAATTGTGCCTGTAAAAAATCTGTTAATTATAATGATTGTAGCCGGTCTGATTTTTCCCGTAGTGGAATTAGCTGCCCGTATGGGCATAGAGGGAGCCATAATTACCTTGAATTTAATCGAGCATTCATTAATATTAGGTATATTACTTAATATTTTTGCAACTATAAAAGGCCTGGGTATAGCAGTATTGGGAGTAGGGAATTATATCAACTAATAAAATTAAGGAGGTAAAGTAGATGAGCAATGAAAGACAAGATAGAAATGCCTGGCTTAAGTTAAATCATGCGCAAATTGATTTAGTTTATGAGTTTAACCAGGGGTATATGGATTTTTTGAATTTGGCCAAAACCGAACGGGAATCAGTAGATTATATAGTAAATATGGCCCGAATTAATGGTTTTGTAGATTTTGACGAAGTAAAAACTTTAGTACCGGGACAAAAGTTAATTTATCAATTAAAAAATAAGGTTTGTGCTTTAGTAGTTGTAGGTGAACAACCCCTGGAAGCAGGAGTAAACATAGCCGCCTCCCACATTGATACTCCCCGCATTGACTTAAAGCCGCGTCCCTTATACGAGGCTGATGGGCAGGCTCTATTTAAAACCCATTATTATGGAGGTATCAAAAAATACCAGTGGCTGGCTATTCCCTTAGCATTACACGGGGTGGTAGTTAAAAAGACCGGGGAGAAAGTGCATATAAAACTGGGAGAAGAAGCTGAAGAGCTAGTATTAACTATAGCCGATTTGTTACCCCATTTAGCCAAGGAGCAAATGGAGAAAAAAATCTCGGAAGCAGTAAAAGGGGAAGACTTAAATATTTTAGTAGGAAACCGCCCCTTGCCTGGTGTGGATAAGGAGCCTATTAAGGAATATATAGTTCAGATTTTAAAAGAAAAGTATAAGATTGAAGATGATGACTTTACTAGTGCTGAGCTGCAGTTAGTTCCTGCCTTTAAGGCTAGAGAAGTCGGCTTGGATCGGAGTATGATCGGCGGTTATGGACAAGATGACCGGGTTAGTGCCTATACGGCCTTAAAGGCAGTTTTAGAAGTAGATAAACCAAAAGTTACGGCAGTTTGCCTTTTTGTAGATAAAGAGGAAATTGGCAGTACCGGTAACACCGGTTTGCAATCCTTAGTGCTGGAAAACTTGATAGCGGCCTTAATTCAGAAAACCGGCAGCAATGATTATTTTAAAGTGCGCAGTTGTTTAGCTAACTCTTGTGCCTTATCGGCTGATGTTAATGCCGCAGTTGATCCCAACTACCCCGAAGTATTTGAGAAGATGAATTGCAGTTTTATGGCTAATGGCGTAGTTTTGACCAAGTACACCGGTTCCCGGGGCAAAGCCGAATCTAATGATGCTAATCCTGAGTTTATGGCTAAAATCCGTAATTTATTTGATAAAAATGAAATAGTATGGCAAGTAGGGGAATTAGGCAAGGTAGATATAGGCGGCGGAGGTACGGTAGCCCAATATATGGCCTGGTATGGCATGGAAGTTGTTGATTGTGGGGTAGCTGTATTAGGCATGCATTCTCCTTTTGAGGTAACTAGTAAGGCCGATGTCTTTATGTCTTATCGGGCTTATAAGGAGTTTATGCAAACCTTTACCCTATAGTAATAAAGCAATAAAGAGGGGGGAGTCAGATGGAGAAGGTTCGGCTCACGCAAATGGTGAGAGCGGCTGGATGAGCTGCCAAGATAGGGCCGGGAGCCTTAGAAGAAATTTTAGCCGGTTTTAAAGTACCTAGTCATCCTAATCTTTTGGTAGGAATAGATACCAGAGATGATGCCGGGGTTTATAAGTTAAATGCAGATACCGCCCTAATCCAAACTATGGACTTTTTTACCCCCATGGTTGATGACCCTTACACTTTCGGGCAGATTGCCGCTGTTAATGCCATTAATGACGTCTATGCCATGGGAGGAAAACCGCTTCTGGCTATGAATGTGGTGTGTTTTCCCGAATGTGAAGACTTAAGTATTTTAAAAGATATTTTAGCCGGTGGTTTAAGTAAGATAGAAGAAGCCGGAGCATTATTAGTCGGAGGGCATACTATTGATGATAAGGAACCTAAGTACGGATTATCGGTGACCGGGTTAGTTCATCCCCAAAAACTGTTAACTAATGCCGGGGCTAAACCGGGTGATCTCTTATTCCTGACCAAACCTATTGGTAATGGAATAATCGCTACCGCTATTAAGGCTGAAATGGTAAAACCTCATGAATATAATGAGGCGGTCAGCTGGATGACTATGCTGAATAAAAATGCGGCCGAAGCCATGCAAAGAGTAGGGGTAAATGCAGTAACTGACATAACTGGATTTGGCCTTTTGGGTCATTTATTTGAAATGGCTTACAGTAGTGATGCAGAAGTTGAACTATGGTCGGATAAAGTTTTGTTTATGGCCGGGATATTAGATTATGCAGCTATGGGGCTTATTCCTGGTGGCGCTTATACTAATAGAGATTATTTATCCCGTTATGTTAACCAAGGGGGAGAGATTGATCCTATTAAAAGAGAAATATTATATTCCCCTGAAACGGCGGGAGGCCTCCTAATATCCTGTCCGGAAGATAAAGCCGGGCAGCTTGAAGATGAGATGAGTAAAAATGGTACTACTTGTACTTTAATAGGACGAGTTGTTAATAAAGGATTTGCTCCTATAAAAGTAGTTTAGATTAGTAGGGGGGGGAGATTTTATGGAACGGAAAAGTTTCGCTTTAGGAGATATTGTAAAAATGAAAAAGTCTCACCCTTGTGGCAGCTATAATTGGGAAGTTATCAGAATGGGAGCTGATATCAAGATTAAGTGTCAGGGCTGTGGCAGAATAGTTATGTTAGCCCGGTCAGAATTTGAGAAGAGAATGATTAAGGTAATAGAATAGACTTCTAACCATTCTAGCTTTTCCTGCATACTATAGTACTAGAATACCAGGAAAAGGGAGTGGGCAGGATGAGGTTCAGGTTAGTTACTGATCTAGGTTTCTCGGTAGGAGACTTAGTAAAGGTAAAGACTATGTCTAAGGATGAACATTTTTGTATAATAGGTTTTAAATATAAAGATACCCATGAACCCATTGCCGTATTGAAAGCCCTTTTTAATGAAACTTATATTATTGATAAACCAGTTTCCGAGCTTTCCAGCCTCTTAATCAAAGGGCAACTATAGATTAGGTTAAACCTTGCATATCTAATATATTTTTTGGTATAATCAATTGAAGTCCCTGCCCCAGCAATTAGACTGGGGCCATTCCCATTTATATGGGTTTAGTCCGTAGGGAGGAGGTGTAACGATGCGCACATATGAATTAATGTTCATATTAAGACCCGATTTAGCTGAAGAAGAAATTAGCGAAAGCAAAGAAAGACTGCAAAAAATCATAACTGATTTTAGTGGAGAGTTCGTTAATGAGGCTGATGGCTGGGGCAAGAAGCGCCTTGCGTATAGTATTGAAAACTATACGGAAGGTATTTATAGTTTGTGGTATTTTAAGGGACAACCTGAAACTGCACAAGAATTAGACAGAATCATTAAGCTATCTGATAAGTTCCTGCGCCACATTATTATTCGTCAAGAAGAAAAATAGGCGTCTTAAGGTAAAGGGGAGAATGTAATGATAAACAGGGTTATTCTAATTGGAAGACTTACCAGAGATCCGGAGCTAAGATATACAACTAGTGGCACTGCAGTTTGTCGATTTAGTTTGGCGGTTCAACGCAAGTTTAATCGGGATGAAGCAGACTTTATTGATATTGTAGTTTGGCGGGGGCTAGCTGAAAATTGCGCAAATTACCTGGGCAAAGGGAGATTAGCCGCAGTAGAAGGCCGCTTACAGGTCAGAACTTACGAGGCCCAAGATGGTCAAAAACGCAGAGTAACTGAAGTTGTAGCTGATGATGTTCGGTTCTTAGATAAGGCCAGTTCAGGGTCCGGTACCGGGGTAACTTCACCAAGTACGCATAGCTCCCAAGATGATTGGAATGATTTAGGACGCGAAGTAAGCCTGGAAGATATAGACATAGTTGATACTAATGGCGAGGACGAGATACCTTTTTAATAAGGAGGGAAAAGCTTGAAAAAAGATCGGCGTAAAAAAAGACGTCAGTGCAATTTTTGTGCTGATAAGGTTGAGCATATAGATTATAAGGAAATTCCTAAGTTACGTAGATATGTAACGGAAAGAGGTAAGATTTTACCTAGAAGAATTACCGGAAACTGTGCTCATCATCAAAGACAGTTGACTAGTGCCATTAAAAGAGCCAGAGTTATGGCACTCTTACCTTACACATCCGAATAATAAAAAGTATTATAAGCCCTCAATAATGAGGGCTTATTTTGTACTTAGGGCAGGGATATTAACCGCATTGTCGAAGCTATTAGGGGGAGGTGAGGTTAAATGAATAAGCTTAAGGAAATAGACATTGCTAAAAATCTACGCACTATAGATTGGCTAAAAGCTGAACTAATTGATGGAGTGGGGGTTTTGTTTAAATCATTGCTAAAAACAGCTTCAGATACAACGAGTGATGCATTAGCCTCAATTATCATGATTACATATATACTGGGAAAGCGTTTAGGGTTAAGCTTTCAAAGCATTGATAGTAAAATAAAAAATAAGTTATACAGCCAAATTGGAGATGGGCATGAGTTAGAAGAATGGTATGGAGATTTATCAGATTTACTAAAATATATGGAAGGTAAAAAGAGGTGATAAGTTGGGACTCTTTTTTTTCTTAGCAATTTCCACCCTAATGTGCGTTTTAATGGCTAGCTTGCCTGGCTTAACTTTTCTTATCGCTATTTTCTGGGGCGCTTGTTTAATATTATGTGCCTTATATGTAGAAAAGCAAAAACTATTATTAGTATATATAGTTAACCTGGGGGCCTTATATTGGTTAGCGGGAATAAGTACCCTGTTTTTCTATTTATCCTTTTTTGGTATAGCAGCCATAGTTATGAGTCTTTTAGTCACCAAAGGCAAGGAATACTATGACCTGCAAAAATGGGGCATAGCTATGGTCTGTCTGGGAGTATCAGTATTTTTAGGCATAGTATATTGGAGTACGGGTGATATAGGTATAAACCAAATGGAAATCCAAATAAAAGAGTATATGGCTGATTCGATAAATTATTATGAAGATAATGGGCTGTTTGAAATATATGAGAACCAAGGCATACTACAGGATGATTTTGAGAAAAGTATGTATGGCTTTGCTACAACCATAGCTAAACACTTACCTGCAATTTACTATCTTCAGGCTATTTTGGCAGTATTTTTCATGCTGCTTTTTGCTTCTTGGGTGAGCCTGAAAAGAGATATTAAGCGTCTAAAGAAAAGACCATATAGTCAGGAGATTATGCCTTGGCAATTAGTCTGGATAGCCATAGCCGGGCTTTTATTCTGGTTAATCGGTCGGGAGCAGATGTCCTTAATCTATTATGCAGGTTCTAATATTCTGGTAATACTAGTGCCCATAACGGTATATTTTGGTTTGGCAGCCTTAATATTTAGATTTAAACAACAGAAAAAAGGTGGGGCTAAGTTGTTAACCCTGCTTTTAGTAGTTATAGGGGTGGTATTCCCCTTATCAGCAGTGATTTTCTTGAGTCTTTTCGGATTATTTGATGCATTGCTGGATTATAGAAAACTGCGTATTGAAGAATAGGAGGACAGCTAATGAAAGTTATATTATTACAAGATGTCAAAAATATTGGTAAAGAAGGGGAAGTAAAGGAAGTTTCAGATGGTTATGCCCGTAATTTCCTGATACCCAAAGGTTTAGTACTAGAAGCGACTAAAGCTAATTTAAAAGAGAACCAAGAGAAAAATGAACGGATTCTAAACCGTAAACAGAAGGAAAAAGGTGAAGCTGAGGGATTAAAGGCTAAGATAGATGGAAAACAGATTGAAATTAAAGCTAAAACCGGAGCCGGAGACAAACTTTTTGGGGCAGTAACAGCTAAGGAAATTGCCGAAAACTTAGAAAAACAGCTTAAAGTAAAAATTGATAGAAAGAAAATAGAATTAAAAGAACCTATAAAACATCTTGGTGAATATACTACCAGTATTAAAATTTATCCTTCGGTTCAAGCACAGGTTAAAGTAGTAGTCACACCAGAATGATTCTAGGAGGTAAATTGTGCAGTATTTGGTGAAGCAATGGAGGCCGAAACAGTTAAAGCATTTAGATGATAAAAACTTACATATGCATTGGAGAATAGATTCTTTATACAAAAAGCTAGAGGGTTTTTATGGAACCCAAGAGTTTATTCTAAGAGCTAGCAAATTAGATGTACTCGATTTAATGAGTTCGGAGCAGCTAGAAGATAAAGTATTAGCTTTGCAAAAAATATTGCAAGAAAAACCGGTTATACCTGAACATGAAGAGGATATGTCGCAAATATTAGAAAAGCTGGAGGATTTAGTAGCGGAAAGTTATGCTAAGCGAGAAGTGGAGGAAGAGCTGCAAAATCGCATCCAGGCCAAAATAAATGAACGATATAACGATTATGTGCAAGAAATTAAAATTCAAGTTTTAAAAGAGAAAAACAGTACCCCGGAAAATGCCCAAACCCTTAAGAAATATGGACATTTAGAAAAAATGGAACGAATCCACCTGAGCCGGTCGGCCTTGGAAATATTAAGACCTAATACTTTGGCGGAAATTATAGGACAAGAAAAGGCTATTAAATCTCTAATCTCCAAGCTTAATACTCCTTTTCCCCAACATATTTTACTTTACGGGCCACCTGGAGTAGGAAAAACAACTTGTGCCAGGCTGGCATTAGAAATGGTTAAAGGTCGGCTGCAAAACCCTTTCAGTCAAGATGCTCCATTTATTGAGGTTGATGGCACTACCCTGCGCTGGGATATCAGAGAATCTACTAACCCTTTATTAGGTTCGGTACATGATCCTATTTATCAAGGAGCTAAAAAGGAATTAGCTGAAGATGGCATACCTGAACCAAAGTTGGGTTTAGTATCTGAAGCCCATGGCGGTATACTATTTATCGATGAAATCGGAGATATGGACCCTATTTTACAAAATAAATTACTCAAGGTACTGGAAGATAAAAGGGTGTTTTTTGAATCTTCCTACTATGATCCTCATGATGACAGGATTCCGCAATATATTAAACAAATGTTTGAGAAAGGAGTCCCGGCTGATTTTATTCTGATTGGGGCTACTACTAGAAATAAAGAAGACATTAATCCGGCTTTTCGCTCCCGATGTATGGAAATTTTCTTTGAACCATTAACGGTAGAAAATATTCAAGAGATTGTCAGCATGTCAGCGGCTAAGCTTAAAATCGAGACTGAAGCCGGAGTGGGGCAAATTATAGGCAGTTATGCTACTGATGGCAGAAGTGCCAATAAGGTATTGGTAGATGCCTATGCCTTGGCTCTTAATGAAGGAAATAAACCCAAGGTATTAGTTAAGGCAGCCCACGTTTGGGAAGCGATTAGAAATAGCCGGATAACTCCTAATGTTATTAGTCAAGCTTCCGATACGGCGGAAGTAGGAAAAATTTTTGGGATAGGAGCTATGGAGTATAAAGGAGCTTTAATTGAATTGGAAAGCATCGTCTTTCCCGCCGAAGTCAATGGTGAGGGCAGTATAAGGTTTAACGACACCGCCGGCTCCATGGCCAGAGATTCCGTTTTTAATGCAGCTTCGGTTTTACGTAAAGAAACTGGACATAATATCAAAGATTTTGATTTACATATAAATATTGTGGGCGGAGGGAAAGTTGACGGGCCCTCGGCGGGAGCGGCGATCTATTTAGCCTTGCTAAGTGCTATTCAAAACCGGCCTATTCGTCAAGATGTTGCTATTACCGGTGAGTTATCTATACAAGGCAGAATTAAACCGGTGGGAGCTTTATATGAAAAGATATATGGAGCCAGACAAGCCGGCATTAAAAAGGTACTAGTTCCCCAAGATAACTTTAAAGATATACCACAAAACGTAGAAGAAATTGAAATAATACCTATTAAATACATAAATGAAGCATATCCCCACATTTTTATAGATTAAACCCAAAAGGCTACCAGAGTAGCCTTGAATTTTGTTAATGAGTTTGTTATTATATTTTATACTTAGTGCGGAGCTGTGGTGTAGCGGTTAACATGCCGGCCTGTCACGCCGGAGATCGAGGGTTCAAATCCCTTCAGCTTCGCCAAGTTAAGGTGACAAACCTGTTTTTCAAGAAATGGCTTGAAATCAAGGTTTATCACCTTTTTTTATCGCCTGAATGGAAAAGTATGAAGGAGAGTCAACGGAATCGGAGGGATTTAAACCGTCACATAATAAAAATACAGCCGCGATGGATTGAAACTATCGCGGCTTTTTGTATTCTCAACAAATATTTAATGGAGGTATCTACCATGTTTAGAAGTGGATCAATAAAGGCCGGTATTCAAAAATCCTTTGAATCCGGCACATCCAAGATTGCGGATAAAATTTGCTATGGATATTCAAAAAATCCTGATGGCAGTCTGACCATCAATGAGAAAGAGGCACAAATTGTGCGCTTCATCTTTGCCCGCTATATCGCCGGTGACAGCCTGGGGAAAATTGTCGACGCATTAGCCGAGAAAAAAGCACCTTCACCATCCGGTAAAAACAGGTGGAGCCGTAAGGTTGTAGATGGGTTGTTGTCCAATGAAAAGTATGTAGGACAGGTATTGCTTCAAAAGACTATTATCCAGGACGGTCAGCAAATCAAAAATACTGCTGATGCCCAGTATCTACTGCCAGACCATCACCCGGCCATCATTTCCAGAGAAGCATTCGAAGAGGTACAAGCAGAAAAAGCAAGACGCTCCAATCTTGAAACAACAGAATCCGGTTCACAGAGGAAGGCCACAAAGTACAACTCCGGTAATGTACTCAGTGGCCTTTTATTTTGTGAGGAATGCGGCAGCCCTTACCGCAGGATTACCCGCTCTGGCGGAGAGGTCGTCTGGCGCTGTGCCAATCGTGTGGAGCGTGGAAAAACATATTGCAAGGCTTCTGTTACCATCACCGATACAGCCGTGAAAGAATTTTTGTGTCGGGCATTGGGTATATCCGCCTTTGACGAGCAGGCTGTACGGAACGGCGTGGAATCCATCATAGTCAGGCATGACGGGAGTTTTAATATCACCTACAAGCAGGAACCGGTTTTATCCATGAACTTGTAATATATGGATATAGATATCTGGGGTTATCGGTCAGGCCGATCTCATAATTGGATAATTTAGGTGATCCATTCTAAAAAACTTTCCCGCACACGATCATTACTTGCGTCCTCTGCATATCTTTGATATGAATATTTGGACTTCAAGTATTGTATATCGTACTTTTCATATTGTACCGCGACTCTATCTATGGTATATTTATCCAAAGGATATGGAGGAATTGCGATGCCTTTCTCATACAATAAGCTCTGGAAGCTATTAATTGATAAAAACATGAATAAAGTCGCATTGCGTGATGCTATAGGCATTACCCCCTCAACATTATCCAAGCTAAGCAAAAATCAAAAAGTAAGCATGGATGTGTTGGAAAGGATATGCAAGGAGTTAAACTGCAATGTTGGGGATATCGTAGATTACTTTGATAATACTCGCAAAAAATGAAATGTAGGTGATGAATTTGGAGATATTCTCCTTTTTTTCTGGACTTGGAATCCTTGATTTAGGATTTCATAACGCCGGCTTTAATATATGTTTTGTTAATGAAGTCAACAATGATTTCTTGGCATCTTACAAATATACTCGCGAGAAAATGAATATGCCGCAACCTGAGTATGGATATGCTAATTCTGATATTCGAGATGTTTTTACCGAAGATAAATGGAACCTTATCTATAAGGATGCCTGTAAAAAAGACATTACCGGATTTATCGGTGGCCCCCCTTGCCCTGATTTTTCGTTTGGGGGAAAAAATGAAGGAGGCTCCGGTACAAATGGTATATTGACGAAAATATACTGCGGAATTATTATAGAGAAACAACCGGATTTTTTCCTTTTAGAAAATGTAAAAGGACTTATACAAACAAAAAAGCACAAGGATTTTTTTGAGGGCTTAAAAAGAAATCTACGTGATAGTGGTTATTACCTTGTAGAGACACTGGACAATGCTTTGGAGTATGGTGTCCCTCAATACCGCGATCGCCTTTTCTTGGTAGGCCTAAAAAAATCTGTCTTTGGCGAAAAACCTGATTTTCAGTTTGGATATGGCCGAACCGGAGAATTAAAATATATATTAGAATTACCTTGGCCTACTCAGGATATGTTTGCAATAAACGGTCATGTAGAAAAACCATTTGGAATTAGAGAAGACCTAACGGTTCAACATTGGTTTGATAAAAACGATGTTTTAAATCATGTAAATGCAAATGATTATTTTCAGCCCAAACCAACAACAACGAAATTTCAAAGCGTCCAAGAAGGCGATACTCATGGAAAATCTTTTAAACGGCTGCATCGCTGGAGATTTTCTCCTACTGCAGCCTATGGAAATAACGAAGTACACTTACATCCCTATCAAGCGCGACGAATCAGTGTGTCTGAGGCCTTAGCCATACAATCATTACCATGTAATTTTGAACTTCCTTCCGAACTGCCACTAAGCGCAAAATTCAAAATGGTTGGTAATGGTGTTCCTTACCTTATGTCTTATAGCATAGCAAAAGGCTTATACGACTGGCTAAAAGAACATACACATTAAGAGGTGCTGTATATGACATTCAATATTGATGTGATGAAACAAGAGCTAACCGAATTAGATGAAAAACAATTTTATATCAAGTATATCGTCAAAACAATGAATTGGTATTTTTCATCTTATATGGAATTTGATGATAAAACTATGCTTGAAACCTTAGATCATTTTAAAGAAATAGTTTCAGAGAAATTGTCGGTTAGTTTCCATAGTGCCCATATTGTTGGAAGTGCTAAAGTAGGATATAGTCTTTCCCCACGTAAGCCTTTTAGACCTTTCCATGAAGAAGAGCCTGGAACACCTTCTTCTGATATTGATGTTGCAATTATTTCTGATTACTTATTTAATATGTTCTGGCAGAAACTTCGGGCATGCTATAAAACTCAATTTATAGCAAATTATAATCAGGTCACATCAACAATATTTCAAGGATATATTAACGAGAAAGATATTACAGCAATAAAGGGTATAGGCCAAGAATGGATAGATATGTTTTCTCCAATAACGAGAACCTTGCAGGATGAACTTAATATTATTCATCCGATTACATATCGGGTTTACCGTTCATGGGAAGATCTCGAACAATATCAAATCAGTGGTCTGAATAAATTAAAAAAGTATTTGGAGGAACAATAATATGTTTACATTCAAAAGCAATAATCGTGATGTCAAGAATTTGCATACTATGTTTAACGATGGTTCTTTAATTATTGACAGCACATATCAAAGGAGATCGGTTTGGGGTGAACGCGATAGAATAAGGCTCGTCGAGACTGTGCTGCTAAATTTGGTCATTCCTGAATTATTTTTTTGGAAAGCATCTACAGACCCGGAAACAGGAAAATCTATAACACACATCGTAGATGGACAGCAACGCATAAATGCTATCATCGATTTTATTGATGGGAAATTCAGACTAAAAGAAGCTCATCTATTGGAGCAAAAAGCAAAGGAAAAATGGGCAAATAAAGCCTTTTCTCAGCTTGCACCTGAAGAAAAAACAACCATATGGAATTATCAATTCATGATAATTGAAATTGATCCTGCTGCTTCACGGGACGACATCGTTAGGATGTTCAGACGGTTAAATCTAACGGATTATAATCTCAATGATCAAGAGCGTCGTAACAGTATGCATGGTGAATTTGCGGTACTGGCTCGCGAGTTATCTGAAAATGAATTTTGGGAAAAACATAGATTGTTTAATACTACAAATATAAAAAGGATGAAGGATGTTGAGTTTTGCGCCACCATCATCCTTTTATGTAGAAATGGTATAATTGATCAAACTGATCAAAAAGCACTAAATCAGGCATATGAGGAACTACAAGAAAATTATACTTCTGCAGAAAAAGATAAAGAAATGATTATCAATGCAATTAACATTGCGGATAAATTTATAGATGATGATACGAAAAAATTCTTGCAACGAAAGGCACAGTTATATACGCTGTTTTCACTTGTTTTTTATTCCATACGAGAGGAAAGGCCTTTAGACGAAAATCACTTGTTGAGATTTAAATCATTCATCTCTTTATATGAAAAATTCAGTAATGAGTTTGAACTTCCTGATGGCTCTACTCAAAACGAGAAATTCTTGTTTGATTTGCTGAAGAAATATAAACTCGCATCTTCCGAAGGACTAAACAAACATACAAATCGCATGATACGGTTCACTGTATTAAAATCGTTCTTGTATGAAATTTCACCTGAACAAATTGAGGCACAAGAAACATTGAGAGAAAAGCTGATTGCAGAAGTAGCTGTAATAGCAGAAGAAGATCCGGATGATGAATAGGAAAAACTGCTTTGCCAGAGAAGGAAACTACATGCTAATTTCCCGATTGCAATATGAAGCCTATGGTGGTGTGATATGCCTGATACCGTTTCTAAAGAACGCCGCAGTGAAATAATGTCACATATTAAGGGGAAAGACACAAGCATTGAACTGTTGGTGCGTAGAAAACTGCATTCTATGGGCTACCGATTTCGAGTCAATTATAAAGAACTGTATGGAAAGCCCGATATTGTATTCACTAAAAAGAAAATTGTAATATTTATACATGGATGTTTCTGGCATGGACATGAAGCTAGATGCCGATATTCCCATATATCCCAATCGCGTAAAGAATATTGGGAACCTAAATTAATAAAAACCAAAGAACGGGATAGAAAGCATATTGAGAGTTTAATGCACGAAGGTTGGACAGTATTAGTTTTATGGGAATGCGAAATAAAGAAAGATTTTGATAATACAATAAACCGCACTGTAAATATACTTGACCAAAAAAGAGGGCGGATTGAACGGCGGTAAGTAATATTCGCATTTAAGTAAAAGGAGGGGAGGTGATCCGATGAGTCATCCAATATATCAAAGCAAAATGTTGGACTTTCTGAACAGGTTTCCGAATACCGGGGTTATGATTCCAGTGCATGGCCACACAAAGCAATTTGACACAGACGCCTTTTTCCAAAGCAGGCTGTTTCCTTTGGATGAAGCTGAAGAAAACATGAAAACCGACGACACAAATCACTGGGGTAGTTCCTATCCAGGCTTCACCCAATATGGTTCCGGCGAAAATGCCGAAGTTGTATATTCTCGATTTGATGTTGAGAGCAAAAAGGAGCCTTTTGTTATCACGCGGGAGTACAATGGGCTTTACCCTGACGAAGTGGAGATTTGTGAAGAGTTCCGTCTTCTCAATAACTTGTTTTTTGATCGGACTAAAAATCAATATATCGACCCTGAAAACGAGGTGGTCGTCGCCCAAGTCGAAGGCGACCTTGTATCAGTACATAAGAAATATCTAAAACGGTATCTGTCCGTCAAAAATATGGTGATGATCGTCCATGTGGATAGTCGATATTTTTTGGATGCGGCCGATCCGTCCCTTACTCCGGGAAGCCACACAGAACAAAACGAAGAAAAGCTATATACGTTTCAATTAGGCGTTTTAAGGACTGTCCGCGAGCGCTCTTATTCAATGATATATGCGAAGACAGTAATCAGAGGAGTCCCCTTGTCGGAATGTGGGTATTGGCCGTTCAATGAAGCCGACAAGAGATATGAAGAGTTCATAATAGGGGTCGATGAAGACGGCAATGAGACCGCATTCACATGCAACCCGGACAAACTGGATAATTATTTTGGAAAAAACCCTGAGGCGCCGCACTACCTCACTCCCGTATTTTTTAACCGCGAAGTACTTAAAAGATATTATGACAGACCGGACCGATACACTATATCTGAAGGGATAATCCGATGTGGAATTTGGTGGAGCTTGTATATTGACAATGTGAGATCTGATTATGTTTCGGCATATCTTGGTGATCTGGGGAGATATCTGCCTGACTACAAGGAGCAGCAATACTGGAAAACACATAACATTGTCATCGATGGTGAGTTGAGCGAAAGCAAGATTGCCCGCGATTTTCACGGGCAATGGACTTCCGGCTCAGAATCACCGCTATTCAGCTTTCAGACGAAATACCAAGCACTCAACAAGAAATTCAACGACAATATCGGGTGGTCATTATTCCTCCCTTTAGATGATGATGACAGATATAACTTACAGGGGCTTCGCATCCCATTGCTCGAATCACAGCCTGAATTCGATATACAAGTGCTCTCACTGGTCAAAGTGATGCTTGACTCGCTGAATGAGAAACAGATTCAATCTCTGCTTCCCACCGCACAAGACAGAATTGTCGGAAGCATATCGAAAATAGAAAAATGGTTTGAGACGACTGGAGTCCAAGGATTTCAAAACATCATTAAATTTCTCAGAAACCTACAAGAGCTACGCTCTTGCGGCACTGGGCATCGAAAAGGCAAGGGGTACGCGAAGATTTCAAAAGAATTTATGATTGAAGAGCACGGTTATGCTGACGCTTTCGTCCGCATCCTCACGCAAGCTGTGGGATTTCTGGATTTTATCGATGAAAATTTGGCTACGCTCGTCAAGCCGAATACTTAGCCGACATATGGGGGTGTTTGAATGGCGATTGAATTATTGGATCAGAATCACCGGGATGCGATCATCGATGCTTTTGAGAAAGCACAGCAGCGTATCAGGATCATCAGTCCCTTCGTCCAGGAAACCATGACGAGATACCTTGCGGATGCAACGGCCAAGGGGATTTCATCCCAACTGATCACGCGCTTTTACCGGGAGGATTTCATTAAATCCGTGAGCAGCCTTACAGCGCTGAAGAATCTCCAAACTGCAGGAGCTAATATTTACGCGCTTAAGGACCTTCACGCAAAGCTATATCTCTTTGATGACAACGTCGCCATCATCGGTTCAGCCAATTTCACCGGTGGTGGCTTTGGCAACAACGTCGAGCTTTCGCTGTACATAGAAGATGAGTACGAATTAATTGAACGGCTCTCCAAATACTTCGATCAACTGATATCCACCATCCAGACAACAGGTGATTTCCGAATCACCAATGCTAAAATCGAAGAAGAAAGCCTTATTGTCCAAAAGGCTATTAAAGGCCGTGATCATACCAGTAAGCCGAATCCCATACGCTTTGGGGCGGAAGTAGCCAACCAGGTACCCATTATCACCCCTGTGGATGAAGTGGAAAATATCCTCGGTGTTCCTGATGAGAGCATTTCGGCGGTGCTGAAATTCGAGGGGGCAGCGCATCGGCGCATCGATCCCGACGGCCAATATGAGCCAAACCATTATGACCTGAAAGGGATTTACTTTACGGCTTCATCGAAGTCTCCCCGAAGCCTGACAGCGGACACCACTGTTTTTCTTTCCGCAGTCAGTTGGGATAAAGCAGGAGCGGGTACGCCGATCATCGTCGGCAGGGCGAAGACGAGAGGCTATGACCCGAATAACGTCACCGAT
>JAEWZB010000034.1 GCA_023395515.1 Bacillota bacterium | reverse complement strand
ATGTTGGAGATATCGGCGGTGGTTTTGCAGCTTAATATAATTAAGCCTTTATATGAAAGAACTAAACCTATCTTAGAAGCCTTGCCGGAATTTGATCAGGAAAAGGTTAATCCCGGTGAATTGCTAGGCAATATTGAAGTGAGTCATGTAAACTTTCGTTACCAGCCGGACGGGCCTTTAATCCTTAATGATGTAGTCCTGGAGATTAAAAAAGGAGATTATGTTGGAATTGTGGGCCCCTCAGGCAGTGGGAAATCAACTCTTTTAAGATTGCTGTTAGGATTTGAAAAAGCGGAATCCGGCCAAATATATTATGACCAACAAGATATAGACAATGTGGATATACGTTCTATCCGTCGTCAATTAGGAGTTGTGCTGCAAAGCGGGCAATTAATGTATGGCAGTATATTTGACAATATTGTGGCCGCTAACCCCGGCTTAACTATCGACGACGCTTGGGAAGCAGCCCGTATGGCAGGAATGGAAGAGGATATAAAAAGCATGCCGATGGGAATGCACACCATGGTAAGTGAAGCCGGCAGCACCCTGTCTGGAGGTCAAAAGCAAAGGTTACTTATCGCCCGTGCTATTATATCCAAACCTAAAATAATTTTCTTTGATGAGGCTACCAGTGCCTTGGACAATAAAACCCAAAAGATTGTCAGTGAAAGTTTAGCCAGTTTAGGCGCAACCCGGGTAGTAATTGCCCACCGTTTAAGTACCATTGTAAATTGCAACAAAATTGTGGTTATGGACCGGGGCCAGGTAGTGGAATATGGCAACTATCAAGAACTATTTGACCAAGGCGGTTTATTTACCCAGTTAGTAAAAAGACAGCTTGCATAGCATATAAATTTAAAAATCTTCTCAAAGCTGAGGTGTACAGTCAATGCATGAGGTTAACCAACTCCCTAATGAAAAAGTAGAAGATGAGTTTTTTTCTGAAATTTATAATGAGTATTATCCTAAGATTTATAAATACGCACTTTATAGAGTCGGCAATCCTAATATAGCTGAAGACTTGGCCAGCGAAATATTTGAAAAGTTATGGCTTAATTACCATACTTATAACCCTAAAATAGCTAAGTTTAGTACTTGGTTGTTTACTATCGCTAACAATACTATTATCAATTTCTATAAGAAAAATCATCATCAATCTATGACAATTAACCTGGAAAAAATGGAAGGTAAATATCAATTAGAAGAGATTATTTTTGAGCAGGAATTAAGAGAAAAACTTATCCAGGCTATTATGGAGCTGGATGAGCGACAGCGCAATATTATTGCCCTTAAATTTACGGCTGGTCAAACTAATCGGGAAATCGGTTTGATGTTAAATTTGAGCGAAAGCAATGTAGGAACTATTCTTTATCGTTCCTTAAAATCTCTACGCGAGCTTTTAAAAGAAGTGGAGAATATTTAGTTAACCAAAACTATGATTTGAGGTGTAACGAAATGCTTGAAACACTATGCTTGGAATCGTTCTTAGCTGATATTGACAAAATTATATCCGGGGAAGCAACTATTCCATCTGCATGCGAGCATTGTGCAGAAGAATATAATGAATTGATATTGCTGGCGCAGCTTTTGACCAAAGCCGATTATGCCACCGAAGAGGGAAAGCAACGGGTCTGGCAGAAGATTCATAAAAACCAACCAGATGAAATAGACGATGAGGACTTGGATATGGTAGCAGGTGGGGTCAATCTGCAAATATTAGATGAAAAAAATAAAAAGAATGGTATATAACAAAATTGGTTTAACCAGCTTCTGATTAGATAATTGAGTATTAGTTAAATTGAAAAAATAATTTTAGAAAGATGTGCTACTTTTTATAATTGCTTGTATAAATAAATAGAAAACCAATTTTAGCCTATCTGTTTCCCATAAAAAATGTCTTTCTAATCTTTAAACCGAATAACGGGGAGAAAATAACGGAAAAAGGGGTGCGGTATGTTACATGAAGAGTTGTCTTTTTTAGCCAACAACTATTTTACTCATGATAAAGTGTTGGCTTGGCATGATATACCCCCCTCAGATGAACTATTTGTATCGGCTTGGGCAGAGTATATTAAGGATATTTCTGAGCGAGGTGTACTGGAGGCTTTACGCCCCCGCTTAGTTCAACTTAATTTCCCGGTCGAGGCGGGCATGAGTTCCAATGCAGATTATCAAATGGCAACTAAACGAGGTATATCTGCTGTCCCTATGCAATCAGCCACAGGTACAATTTTGGAGGAACCGGCCCTTTTAAGGGTTTATCTTTATGAAACCTTGGCAGGCAGAATTCCGGTAATAGAAACCGGCCATCGCCATGATTTTGAGACCTTGGTGCAAGTTTTTGCCCACCGTAACGAACCAGTTACAATTCCGGCTTCTATGGGAGCCTGTATGATAAAAGGTTATAACAATTGGGATAGAGTCTCCCAATATAAATCGCAATGTGGATTCTCATTTGATTTTAATAAAATGAAAGCTCAAAAAGAATTATATCAGGATGTATTTCTAATCGTGACTGATACTGAATACAGCGGAGTACCGGCACCATTGTTAGGCCTTCCCGACGATGAATGGCGTAAACTGTCTTTGATCATTCGCCGGGAACATGAAGCAACCCACTATTTTACCCTGCGTTTTTTAGGCTCAGCCCGCAACCACCTCTTAGATGAATTTATTGCTGATTACATGGGAATAGTTGCTGCCACCGGAAAATATAGAGCCGACTGGTTTCTATCTTTTATGGGTCTGGAAAATTATCCGGCCTTTAGACCGGGAGGCAGGCTTACTAATTATTTAAAAGACCTAGAGCTGTCTGAAGGCGCCTTTAATGAGCTAATGTCTTATATAAAAGCTGCGGCGGAAAATGTTAAAGAATTTGCAGATAAATATGATGATATATCTTCTGCCTCCGGCAGATATGAAATGTTGTTAAAGCTTACTAAAACCAATTTAATACATTTGGCAGCAAAAGTTTTTGAATAAGTATTTAAGGATTTAAGGAGGTGGGGAAAGGTTCGGAAAATTTAAACTCGTGATTTTACGAGTTAGAAGCTTTTTATTAACGACAAAGCAGTTAGATCAAGATGGTAGATTAGGGTTTAAGTAAAAAAATATTAAATTAGGAAGGATGGACTTATAATGGAACAAAAATTAATTCAATTGCAAGCAAAGCTTGAAGCTGACAGTAATATAGGAACAAAGCTATTGGGCTTTGAAACTCAGGAGGAGGTACAGAGCTTTTTAAAAGAACAGGGGATAGAGTTTACTTTAGAAGAAATTAGTACGTTAAAAAATGCGCTAGTTAAAACGGAGCAAAAAGGCGAACTTACGGATGAAGATTTGGAAGAGGTTGCCGGCGGTATAGTTGTCACAACCAGTGTTCTGGCTACAACGTTTGGGGTTCTTGGTGCTACGGCTAGTGTAGGAGGTTTAGTAAACACTCTTACCAGATCAAGATGGTAAATTGAAAATTGGAAAGGATGATTGTGATTATGCAAGAAAAAATCAATCAGTTAAATACGAAATTTGAGGGTGACCCAGGTTTTGCAGAAAGTCTATTTAATTTGGAAAATGGACAGGAAGTACAAAGCTTTTTAAAGGAGCAAGGATTAGAATTTACTTTAGAAGAAATTGATGCATTTAAAAATGCATTAATAAAGAATACCCAAAAAGATGAACTAAGCGATGAAGATTTAGAAGAAGTGGCAGGCGGATTTGTATTGACAACCGGTATGATTGCTACAACGGCAAGTATTATCGGGGGAACGGCTACTGGTGCAGGTTTTATTCATACTATTACTAGAAGCAGATGGTAATTACCTGACTATATCCTTTAAATAGGTGATTTATTGCGAGGAGGATAATATTTATGGAAACCAAGAATTTATCGACTCTGGAACTTAATCAATTAATTGCGCAAAAAGCCGGCGAGAATGAAGATTTTAGATTGGCCTTATTAAATGATCCCAAGTCAGCCATAGAAAAGGAATTTGAGGTAACATTTCCCGAGGAAACAACTATACAGGTCCATGTAGAAAATAGTCAAGAGTTACATTTGATAATCCCAGCGCAAAAAACTGATGAATTATCCGATAACCAACTGGAAGATGTAGCAGGTGGTGTAACGCTTAACCCGGGAACTATGGTAGTAGCTTATGGAGTAATAGCCCCAGGGGGTATATTATGGAAATGGCCTACTAAGTGATAATAAATAATCCGGTAACGGCAGTCTGGGAAATAACCATGGGGTGCAATATGAGATGCAAGCATTGTGGGTCCGGCTGCCGTGAGGCCCTTCCCGGGGAGCTTACAACCGAAGAAGCCCTTAAATTATGTGATGCTATAGGAGAACTGGAGCTTAAATGGGTTACTTTATCCGGTGGGGAACCAACTACCAGAAAAGATTGGCCTTTAATTGCTGAGAGGTTAAGCCGCAATGGGGTTATTCCCAATCTTATTACTAATGGCTGGCTTTTTGACGAAAAGATTTTAGACCAAGCTGTTAATGCCGGAATAGGTACTATTGCTTTTAGCATAGATGGTTTGCAGGAAACCCACGATTTCATGCGCAGACCAGGTTCTTATGCCAGAATCATGCAGGCTCTGGAATTATGCCGGGGCAGAAATATAAATGTAACCCCCATAACCACCATAAATAAAAAAAATCTTAAGGAATTGGAAGAACTTAAACATGATTTGGTAATACGAGGGGTTAAGAGCTGGCAGGTGCAAATGGGCTTTCCTATGGGAAACCTTGCCGACCACCGGAGCCTAGTAATTGAACCTGGTGATATTGATATGGTAATTGACTTTGCTTATCAATGTATGAAAGAAGGTTCTATAGAGGTAATGTTGGGCGATTGTGTGGGCTACTATAATTTAAAAGAAATTGAAATATTTAAAAAGCGGTGTCAAGGCTCATATTCCCGGCAGGGATGTACGGCGGGCAAATACACCTTTGGCGTATTGCACAATGGGGATATTTTGGGCTGTACCTCCATAAGAGCCCCGGAATTTATTGAAGGTAATATTAAAAATATTTCTCTTAAAGACCTCTGGGAGAATCCTGACAGCTTTAGCTGGAACCGTAACATGAAGAAAGAAAAGCTGGGAGGTTTTTGTGCCAAATGCCGTTTTGGGGACAGGTGTTTAGGCGGATGCGCCAATTCTAAGCTGACTACAGGAGGCAGTGTATACGCAGAAAACCAGTACTGTTCTTATAATCATAACCTTAAAAATAGAATTAAGCTTTTCCTAGACAAGCCTACCGAAGAGCTTAGGGTTATGGGCAGAAATTTTGCCCAAAAGGGTTATGCCCAGCTAGCCGAAAATGCTTTAGATATTGCATTGCAGAGAAATGGTGCAGAGCATGATATTGATTTATTAAATCTTTATGGTTATGTAAGTTTTAAATTAGGTAATTACCAGGCAGCTCTGGAAGCTAATGAAAAGGTATTGCAAAGGGAACCTAATCATGTTTATGCCCTTAAAGGAAAAGGTCTTTGTCTGGCTCGCATGGGTAATATAGAAGAAGGTATTAGCAATTTGGAAAAAGCCGTAGCTTTAACTGATGATACTTTTATGGACCCCTATTTAGATTTAGCTATTATATTATCTGAAAATAGCCGCCGGGATGATGCTATTGCGGTTATTGAAGCAGGACGCAAAAAATCGGAGCTATTTGTAGAGCAAAGTCAAAATTTATATCAGCAATTGCTAGGCTAGGATAGCTGGGATTTATATAAGTTCAAAGTATGGCGGCTTTATTTATTCAGGAGAGGATGTATTATTTATGGAAGAAAAATTAGCCCAATTGCTAGCTAAGATTGAAGCTAACCAAGGTTTAGGAGAAAAATTATTATCTCTGGAAACTGCTGAAGAGGTGCAAAGCTTTTTGCAAGAAAATGGAATGGATTTAACTCTGGAAGAACTTAATACCTTGAAAAACTTCTTAATTAAGGTAGTGGAAAATGAGGAGCTATCTGATGAAGCTCTTGAAGATGTAGCCGGCGGCAGTCTCATTAATAACCTAAAGAACAGTTATAACAATGAAATGCGAAAATTTCAAAGAGAAGCAAAGCCGGTGTTAAGAAGGATATCTGATGCAAGATGGTAGTGTTTATATGAATGGAAACCTTAAAAATTATCTTGATAGCATGGCTGGAAACTTGCCGCCGGAAATAATCTCCCCGGAAACATTTAGTCAAATATATAAGATGGCTGATTTGTTTGCTGATTTTGCTGCCAGTGAATACATCATGGAGACCCACTTATATACAGATGCTGCCGAGGCCGATTTTTCCTGGCGAGTGCTCGCCGATGAGAAAGCATGTTTAGAAAATGGCTTAAAGAGCGAACATTTATCAGCTTTAGCCGGCAGTAATACTTGGGCTAAGATAGTTGATTTCATAAATTTCTGGCCGCCGGCTATGGCTGATATTTGGTTAGAGATGGATTATGATGAGCTGGATAAGCCTATTCCTCAGCCCTGTTTTTTCTTTAATGCCGAAGCTGTTAAAAAGGGTAGCATAGTTGATGAGGAGTTATTATTCAGGGCTTTAGAGCATTTAGCGGATAGAGAAAAACTTAATCTGCTCCGTCCCCACCTGCTTAAGGCCGTAGATCAATTACCCTCTGAAATAGGATTATTTCAAGTCGGGGTTATGCTGGCCCGCCATAGTGACCGGGTAAGAATATTTACCGGGGAATTAACCCGGGAACAGTTGCTGGATTATTTGTCTAATATCGGTTGGAAAGGTCCTTTGCCGCAATTACAGGAATTATTTGAGTTAGTACATCCCTATAGTGACGGTAATTATATTTTAGATTTTGATGTCAGTCGGCAAGGTATATCTGAAAAAATAGGGATTAATTTTGGACTGGAAACTAAAGAGATTCTGCCTGATTTTCTGGAAAATTTGATAAATCATCAGTTATGTACTGATAAAAAAAGAAATGGGGTTATAGCCTGGCCGGGGAGTTTTGGCAGTTATTTAGGAAGCGGCTATGGTTATACCGCCCTGCTTAAAGATATATCACATTTTAAGATAGCCTGTTCACCGGAAGCAGGTTTAAAAGCCAAAGCCTACCTTAGGGTAGCAGGGGTTTATATGCAAGAATTATTTAAAAACCAAAAACCGAAACCGGCATCCTCCGGTGAGGAGGATGCTAGCAATGGACAGATGGATTATAAGCAAATGCAAAATTTATTAAAGAAAGTTAGCTTAAAAGCAGCTTTAGACCAGGAATATCGTAATTTATGCTTAACGGACAGCCAAGCTGCCCTGCAGCTAATGGGCACAGATACCAAAATACCGGCGGTGATATTTCTGGAAGCAGATGACGGAGTTGATTATGGCGGCAATGCTTATATTCTCCCTCCCTTTATTAAAAAATCATGGCTTTTAAGCCAATAGATAGAGAAGTGGTGAAACATGATGAAATCCCCAACTATTCCGCTATTTATTGTGGAAGAACACCATGAAGCCTTTTTTATTTGGAATTATGGATATTTTAATGGGCTAATCAGACCTTTTGGCAATACCTTGCTGCATGTAGATTCACATGATGATATGGTAATTACCCGGCTAAACTCTTCAGTGGATGAATTAGAAGATGATTTACCTAAAATATATGATTATACCTATCAGGAATTTGGTATTGCCAGTTTTATAATACCAGCTATTTATAGAGGAATAATAAATAACTATACCTTTTTATGTAAATATGATGCTTACAGTGGGGAAAAAAATCATAAATATGTAGCTTCTTATCAATCCCAAGGCACCTTTTTTAAGACCGCCGAGGTCAATAGTTTACTGCGCCTGCAATTAGAGTCAAATGAAAACCAGTGGGGGAAATATCAGTTTTACACTTATCAGGAAATTGGTCTAGCCAGTAAGTTTTCTACTAGTCAGCCTTTAATTCTCGATATAGATTTAGATTATTTTTCTTGTGACAATTCTTTATCCTCGGCACAAACCAAAATAGAAATAACTAAAGAGGCATATTTGGAATTTGAAAATAATAAATATCATCCTTTTAAAATCATGCCGGCTGCGGCTTTAACCGTAACTAATGAAGCCGGCCGTTATTACCTGCACTATAATGAGTGGCAGGAAGTAGCCGGGCTAAAAAAAGTTTCCTTAGAAATTATAGATAAAAGAATTAATAAATTTATTAAGTTCTTAAGAGAAAATAATCTTAAACCCGGTTTGATAGACATCTGCCGTTCTCGTCTCTCCGGTTATACACCTATAGAGCAATGGCAATATATTGAAAGTAAACTGATCACAGGATTAGAAGAATTATATAATATGGAAACAATTTATATCGGTGATTTTGCACCTACTTATGGGGGATAGCATGAAAGCATTAACTAAAGAAGTTATTGAAGAAGGGCAGATACTACTTAATTCAGATTTAAAGCAGCATTTTTATACGCTTAGAGTTTTGGATAAAAGTGATTTACCGGCTTTATTACAATTGCAGAGCCATCTGATTAATCTTATGAAACAGAAGGATTTGTATGTACCTATAGCAGAAGAAGAGCTGCTGGCTTTACTGGAAGGTGATGGTGAAGCTTTGGGCTTCTTTATAGGCCCTAAAATGTTGGCCGCCTGTTCACTTCTTTTTCAGGTTGATTATGAAAATAATATGGCCCGGGAGCTTAATTTTGCCAATGAAGATTTATCCCGGGTGGCCCAGTTGGAATTATCATTAGTAGACCCGGATTTAAGAGGCCATAAATTACAATGTAAAATGGCCGGCATATTAGCCGAGCGGCTGCAAAGCCAAAGCGGAATAAGATATTTATTTACCACGGTATCACCTTATAATTATCCCAGTATTGAAACAGTTACTTCCTTAGGCTTGCAAATTGCCAAATTAGGCCAGATGTACTATGGCTGGGACCGTTATGTGGTATACCGGGATTTTTGGCATCCCGTCCAATTAGATACCAATAATGTTGTAACGGTATTAAATACAGCTTTTGCCCAGCAACAGGAATTATTGCATCAAGGTTACCGAGGCTTTTCTCAATTTAAGGATGAAGACGGCATTAAAATAATGTATGCTCCCCTGAGGAAATAAGCTTGGTTCTACTGTTAAAACCTCAAATTAATCATGTTGAATGTATAATTGATGTTTTTACAGTAAAACCAAAACTTTAGACGATAAATTAAGAGGTAAAACATGAAAGCATTATTTAGAGCTGAACCTGGTTATATAATGGCCTATAATTTAACCGCTAAGTTCACTATGAAAATAAGCGGAAATAATTTAGCTCTTTTGGAGCAATGGCTGGCTACAGGTGAAACTAATGATATTATACATTTATTAAACAGCTATGATTTAATTCATATTCCTGTTACTGAGGACGAGAAAGAAGAATTAAAACATGTAGTGACCCAATGTCATGAGGTAAAAGCCCCCCGGCGGGCTCTTCATAGCCCGGAGATAATGAATATAGAGCTGACTACCCGCTGTCCTTTAAGGTGTCCGCAGTGTTACTGCGATTTGCACCAGGGAAAAGATATAAAAAAAGAAATAGCCCTGCAATACATAGAACAGGCGGCCCGCTTAAAGATTCCCTTTATTAATTTAAGTGGGGGGGAAACCTTGGTTTATCCTTATTTAACTGAGTTATTGAGTTTTATAAGTTTTAAAGGTTTGAAATCAGCTATAGCTATTAGTGGCTGGGGATTTGATGCAGCTAAGCTAGAAACCTTAAAAACTGCCGGAGTAGATGAAATATATGTTTCTTTAAATGGCTCCACCGCAGAAATCAATGCTAAGTCCCGGGATGGTTATGAACAAGCTATTGCGGCTTTGCAGCTTTTACAAGCCGACCGGCAAATTGATTATTATATAAATTGGGTAGCCCGAAATGATAATGTGGCTGATTTTCCTAAGCTGGTAAGGTTAGCCCAAGCTTTTAAAGTTAAAGGTATAGTTATATTAGAATCCAAGCCTGATGCAGATTATATGCTGCAGGCCCAATTAAGCCAAGAGAACTTCCTGTTCCTGGCCGATTATTTAAAAAGACATAACCAACCGGAAATAAGTATTGAGGTAGAGCCATGTTTTTCCCCTTTAAGAGCTTATATAAATAATTATTACCTTTATAATCGTAATACCGGTGTAAATAAAGGCTGCGGAGCGGGAAGAAATGCTATGGCTGTTGATGTAGACGGGAATTTAATACCTTGCCGTCATTTATTATATCCGGACGCCTATGACGACATTGAAGATTACTGGTGGAATTCCAAGGTATTAGATAAGCTGCGCAGTTTTGAAGATAAACGGGGAGAACCTTGCCAAAGCTGTTATTTAAATAATAATTGTCTTTCTTGTAGAGCAGTAGCAGATAAAGTGGAGAAAAATATTTTAAGTGGCAATCACTATTGTGTAATAGGGGAGAGAAAAAGTTGAAAAAATTTATTACGGTATTGAGTATACTAATTTGTGGTCTGATGATTTTTAATTTAACTATTAGTTGCACCAAAGCCGAACCGGTTAGTGACCCGGGGTTCAAGATCAGGGCGGATGGGAGTAAATGGAAGATTGCTTATTGTGAAAGCGAAAACTTCATAACTTACTCTGAAACCTTGATAGCTATTGTGAAAGGCTTGGAGGAAAACGGCTGGATTAATAATCTGGAAGGCTTTGAGCAGGTTGCTGCCGGTGGTGATAGTAAAGCTATCTGGACTTGGCTGGCGGCCAGGGAAGTTAGCCCCTATATAGATTTTGCGGCTGACGCTTTTTACAACCTGCGTGATCCGAACCTGGACCGGGAAGCCTTGATGGCACGCTTGCAAGATAAAGATGATATTAATTTAGTTTTGGTTATGGGAGCTGCGGCCGGTAATTTGTTAAGTAATGCTGAGCATGATACTGACATTTTAGTTTTTGCCGCTTCTAATGCCGTGCGCTCAGGCATAATTGATTCCGTGGAGGATTCGGGTAAGGATAATGTATGGGCCCATATGGATGCACAACGCTTTGAACGTCAGACCCGGGCTTTTTATGATATAGTCCAGTTTAAAAAATTAGGCATGGTTTATGAAGATTCGGATGGTGCCAGAATATATTCGGCCGTAAATGAAATGGAAAGTCTGGCAGCCGAAAAGGGATTTGAGATAATACGCTATCATGTTACCGAACCACTGACTCAGGAGGAATATCCCCGTTATTATCAGGAAGTTCAGGCTGCTTATAATGAATTAGCCCTCCAAGCAGATGCTGTTTATGTAACTATAGCCTCCTTGGAAAGTGAAAGATTACCGGAATTATTGCAACCTTTCTATGATAATAAAATACCTGTATTTTCACAATTGGGTAATATTGAAGTTAAAAATGGTGCCTTAATCACGGTATCAGTTATGGATGAAGTGAATATAGGACGTTTTGGAGCCGATATTATGGGCAAATGCTTGCAAGGAGCAAAACCGCGCGAACTGGAACAATCATTTCAAAGTGCTCCTCAAATTACCTTGAATACAGAAGTGGCCAAAAGAATAGGTTTTAAACTTCCTTTTGAACTATTGATGGTAGTTGATGAGGCTTATCAGACTATAGGCTCTAAGTAAAATTAAAAGCAGACTAAAAATAGTCTGATTCTACTATTACATATGGTTAATTAAAAAGGTGCTTCCTATATACATGGAGGCATCTTTTTTGCAGGATGACCAGCTATTCTATTACCTAAAAGAAACAAATTGTGAAGGGATTAATAACCAAAAGAGAGAATGTATTACAAAAGAAAAATTTAAGGAGCGCATTATGAGTAACCGTTTAACCCGTTTTATAGCTTGTCTTAGCTATATTATAATAGTGGGTTTTTTAATATATAAACTTGATGTCCTGGGAAGATATTTGAAAGATCTATATTCCCGGACTTATGAAATGTCATATCTTTGGACTTACTTGTCATTATCTCCTATAGTAATCGGTATTTTATTAGCTCTTCCCCATATAGTGGGCATAATTACCAAGCCCGGATATTTAAAATTTGATGGGATTAAATTCCTGATAGTTGGAATTCCAACCTTCTGCATGGCCATGATTCCCATATATATTATGAGCGGTCTGGAGTGGCCGATTTCTATTTTGAAATTAAGCGGTAACCTCATGGCTTTTCATTATCATAATCTAATTGTTGTAAGTGGGATAGTATTTGGTTATGTATTAGTTACTTCATTTTATAGAAAATCTTATTAATGGTTCCATATAAGGAGGGGGATAAAATAATGTGTTTATTTAATAAGGAAGATGTGTATGTGGGCTATTCCTTAGAACAGTTAGCCAAGGTAAGAGGAGTTTTAAAAAACGCCGGTATCAAGTACAGTTATAAAATAGTAAACCATTCAGGTTGGGGCAGAGGCAGACGGGGAAGCTTCGGCGTGAATATGGACTATGCCCGGCAATATACAGTTTCAGTCAAGAAAAAAGATTATGAAAAGGCTAAATATCTGGTTAACAGTGTTTTGCGGAATTAGGTGTACACTACAAGACTAAATATAAACCCCAGAAAACCAAAACCACGCTATCCAGCGTGGTTACTTACTTTTTAAATGGCAGGGGAGACAGGAATTGAACCCGCAGCCCTCGGTTTTGGAGACCGATGCTCTGCCAATTGAGCTACTCCCCTGTATTATAGTTCTCAAGCAAGATTTATTCTAACACATATTAGCATTTGCTTCAAGAGGTTATCTTAATCTGCAGCTTATGCAAGATAATTTAGCCGAATATTGTATAATGTCTAAGCTATAAACTAAAACTGCAACTTAAGAAAACGGCTTTTGCAAAATAACTAAGCGGTTTTTTTATAGTAATAGGGTATTTTAGTGTAGAATAAGTTTGTTACAGATATGTTTTAAGGGGTGTTACTTAAATTGAAAAAAGTATTAGTTTTAATGGGCGGTATATCGGAAGAACGGGAAGTCTCTCTAAGAAGCGGTAAGGCGGTGGCAGAGGCTTTAGCTCAAGCCGGTTATGAGGTAAGTACTCTGGATTTTAGTAAAGACACTTTAGAAGATATTAAGGTTATTAATCCTGATGTGGTCTTTATAGCTTTACACGGGAAAAATGGGGAAGATGGCAGAATTCAAGGCTATCTTGATATCTTAGGAATACCATATACCGGTTCAGGATTAACTGCCAGTGCTATTGGTATGAATAAAATTTTAACTAAAAAGCTATTGAAGTTTGATAATATTCCTACGGCAGCTTTTATGATTGTAGATAAGCAGAAATTTTTAAGTAATCGTGATGAGGTAGTGGCTGATATAATAGATAATTTGGGCCTGCCGGTAGTAATAAAAGCTCCCACCCAAGGATCTAGCATTGGCACTTATATTATTAAGGACCGCCATAAAGTTGCCCCAGCCATTGCAGAGGCTTTTAATTATGATGATGAAGTTTTAGCGGAGAAGTTTATAGATGGAAAATTGCTTACTGCCTCAATAATCGGCAATAATACTCCAGAAGTTTTACCTTTAATTGAAATTACTTCAGTTAATGAGTTTTATGATTATGAATCAAAATATACTCCCGGAATGTGTGATCATATTATTCCTGCCCGTATAAATGATAAATTAGCCGAAGAAATAAGCAGTATAAGTGAGATGCTATATAAGTTATTAGGTTGTAAAGGCTTTGCCCGGGTAGATTTTATGGTAGATAAGGAAAATAACCCTTATGTATTAGAAATAAATACGGTTCCCGGTATGACTGATATGAGTTTAGTTCCCGATGCGGCCAGAGCCAAGGGTATTTCCTATGTGGAGCTTTGTGATAGGATAATAAAACTGGCCTTAGAGGAATAAAGGAAAATTAATCCTAAATAGAGAATAGGTAATCATTAATTAACTAAGTGGTGAAGCCTATGAGTAATTTTTTACCTGCAGCCATGATTAATGAAACCTTGGAAGAAATATGTGAGAAGATAGCCGAATTAAAGTTACAGGTAAAAGAGGAAGATAAAGAATTAATAGTTAATGGACTTACTGAAATCGAGGAAATGGCTCTGGATTTATGGGTGTTTATTGAGCGTTTCCCGTGCCAGCCTTTAATTTATACGGGACAGGGCAATACTGATGAGATTATTAAACGCCTGGATTGGGCGCTTACTTTTACTGAAGGTATTGACTCTGCACAAATTTTTAATAATTTATTAAAAAAAACCAAATAATACCTATGATAAGCCTTATAGATTATATAACTATAAGGCTTACTTTTTATATGAAAAAGTATAGAAAATATGGAGGATGTTATAGAGGTGATATTGAAATCTGTTATAATGGTATAATCGTACAATTTTCTAAGGAGGTTAGTAATGAAAAAAAGTAAAGCAGGTAGTGGCAGCAGCTTTAGGTTAATAGCATTTTTTGCTATTATAGGCTTACTGTCGATTTTCATTAATTTTTATACCGAATGGTTATGGTTTAAATCGATTAATTTTCAGAGTGTTTTCCAAACTATCTTATTTAATAAGATAGGGGTTTATGTGGTAATATTTATCCTCTCTTTCTTAGTCTTCTTTATTAATTTATTGCTTACCAGAAAAAATGTTAATGAAGAACAGCCTCGGCCCCAGGAAACTGATGATGGCCGGGAAATAATCTATCTTGATGAGCAGTATAAATCTCCCTGGGGAGAGCTGGTTACCGGTAAAAGTGCTAAATGGATATTCCTGCTGGTTAGTCTTTTCGGGGCTTTCATCGTTAGCTCAGTAGCGGCTGATAATTGGCTGGTAGTTCAACAGTACCTTAATAAGGTTGCCTTTAATGTTACTGATCCGATTTTTAATAAGGATTTAGGCTTTTTTTTCTTTGATTTAACTTTCTTACAATTTGCTTATTCTACTCTAATGACAACTTTAGTACTGGCTACAGTAATTGTAGGAACCGTATATCTTCTTAATGCCTCCACTGACTTAATTTTTGGGGATTGGAAACATCTAACTTTTGCTAAAGGACACATTGCAGTACTTATTGCTTTGATTTTTGCTTTGAAGTCTTTTGGATACAATTTAAACTCTTATGAAATATTATTCTCACCTACCGGATTAATCTTTGGGGCTACATATGCAGATGTCTATGCTTTACTGCTCTCTTACCGGGCCTTGATTGTAGTATCTTTAATAGTAGCAGCTATGATAATTACTAATATTTTTATCAAGAGATTTAACTGGATACTAATAAGCATAGGAGCTTGGATTGTAATTGCGCTAGTTTTAGGTGGGGTATATCCCAGTATTATTCAAAAAATCGTGGTTCAGCCCAACGAATTTAACAAAGAAAAACCCTTTATAGAAAATTCTATTGAATTTACCAGAAAAGCGTATGATTTAGACCGGGCTGAAATTAAGGAATTTACTATTAGTTATGATTTAGATATTAATGATCCTGATCATGCCGATACTTTAAATAATATTAGGTTATGGGACTGGCAGCCTCTAACCACTACTTATAAAAACTTACAACAGTTAAGACCCTACTATGTCTTTAATGATGTAGATATTGACCGTTACACTATAGATGGTGAATATAGACAAGTTATGCTTTCAGCCCGGGAAATTGACCAACGGGAGCTGGCTGAAAATGCTAAAACCTGGATAAACGAAAAATTAACTTATACTCATGGATACGGGCTGGTAGTTAGTCCGGTTAATGAAGTGGCCGAAGAAGGCTTTCCTCAATTTTTTATAAAAGATGTCCCACCCAGAACTAGCACTGATCTAGTGGTAGAAAGGCCGGAGATATACTTTGGTGAAGTGACCAATTCTTATGTGGTGGTAAACACTAAGCAACAAGAATTTGATTATCCTATGGGGGATACCAATGTATATTCAACTTATGAAGGTGATAATGGAATTAAGATTAATTCCATGTCTAGAAGGCTAATGCTTAGTTGGTTCTTAAAAGATTATAAAATGGTACTTTCCACCGAGGTAACTAACGATAGCCAAGTATTAATGTATAGAAATGTTCAGGAGAGAATCCAGAAAGTGGCCCCCTACTTAGGTTATGATAGTGATCCTTATATAGTAATTAACCAGGATGACGGCAAGCTTTACTGGATGCTGGATGCTTATACTTATTCTAATAAATATCCCTACTCGCAGCCTTTTGATAGTAGAGGCAATAACTATATCAGAAATTCAGTTAAGGTAGTATGTGATGCTTATACTGGTGAAATGCAATTCTATGTAGCTGAGGCTAATGACCCTATGATTCAAGTGTATAGTAAAATATTCCCCGGATTATACCATGATATAACTGAAATGCCTGAAGCATTATTCAAACATATCCGGTATCCGGTAGACTTATTTAAAATTCAAACCGAAATTTATCTAACTTACCATATGACCGATCCTAATGTTTTTTATAATAAAGAAGATATATGGTTAATACCAACTGAAGTAGTTGATGATAAATCTGTAAAAATGGAACCTTACTATATTGTTATGAAGATTCCGGGAGAAGAAAAAGCGGAATATGTACAAATGATGCCTTTTACTCCTAAGAGCCGTCCGAATATGATTGCTTGGATGTGTGCTCGGATGGATGGGGATAACTATGGAAATATGTTAGTTTATAGCTTCCCTAAACAAGAAACTATCTATGGCCCGGAACAAATAGAATCTAGAATAAATCAGAATACCCAAATTGCACAGCAATTAAGCTTATGGGATCAAAGGGGTTCCAGAGTTTATCGGGGTAATTTATTAGTTATTCCGATTAATAATTCTATTTTGTATGTGGAACCTTTGTATCTGCAAGCTGATAATAGCAGACTTCCTGAGTTAAAACGAGTTATTGTAGCCTATGGTAATACTACCGTAATGGAAGAATCTTTAGATCGGGCCTTGTTAAGAATCTTTGGGGAAGGAAGAACACCAGTTCCGCCAAGTTCTTCTACTGGGGAGCCCGGTATTCCTGAAGTACCAGCCCTGCCCAGCAGTGTCCAGGATTTGGCCAACCAAGCCCGGCAATATTATGACACAGCCAATGAGCGTTTGCAAAGTGGAGATTGGGCCGGATATGGAGATAATATTAACAAACTTAATGAGGTATTAATGGAATTAGAAAAAGCTGTGGCCGAATAGGCCACAGTTTCTATAAAAGGGGAATTAGGGGGGGAACAAGATGCTGCTTAAGGTCAGCGATAAGATTAGTCTGGTTTTAAGTGAAGCGGGTTTTACTTTTTGCAATTGTCTTTTAGTGGAAGATGAAGTCAGAACTATAATAGATACGGGAGCTGATACTAAATCACTATCAGCATTAAAGCCTGATACGATTGATATGGTTTTATATACCCACCATCACTATGACCATACTAGAGGTCATGATTTATTTAACGATTCTAAGTCTTTAATCCACGAGCTGGACTATCCGGCTATAGTTAGTGAGGAATTATTTGAGTACTATAATTCCATAGATAAATGGGATGAATTAATGCCTGGGGTTGAGAAAGCCCAAGGCATAGAATCGCTTAATATTATAGCTGAAGGCCAGTTGCCTTGGAGGGCTGATGATACTTTCGTAGATAATACTGTATTTGACTTAGGTACTACCAAGGTTCAAGTTATCCATACGCCAGGACATTCGGCGGGACATTGTTCTTTTTGGTTTCCTGAGGAAGAATTTTTATTTACCGGTGATATATGTTTAACTGCGGCGGGACCTTGGTATGGTGAGGTTTTAGCTGACCCGGATGATATGATTAGGTCTATCGATAAACTAATCGAGCTAAAAGCTAAAAAAATTACCTCCTGCCATATTAATTCTATCCATGAGGATGCGGCTAGCCGACTGACTGAATTTAAAAACCGCATCTATAAAAGGGATGACCGTATTTATAATTATCTTAAAAAAAAGCCGGCCGATATTTTTGAACTAGCTGCGCATAAGTTAATTTACCGGGAGCATCCTACTCCATTTGTATTATTTTGGGAAAAATTAATGTTGATTAAACACATAGCCCGTTTAGAAAGAATGGGTTTAATAGAGGCAGGAGAAAACGGTCAATTTGTGACTAAATAAAAGGTGGGGGAGTTTTGGCTAAAATTAAAATAGTATGCTTAGGAGATAGCACTACCTTTGGGTTTCCTTTTGGTCCTCCGGATTCCTGGGTCCAGATGTTAGATGAGGAGATATTTGGCGAGGTAATTAATAAAGGCATAAATGGGAACACGACAACGGACATGTTAGAAAGATTTGAACGGGCCGTTATAGTTAATAAGCCTGATTTTGTAATAATTACTGGCGGTATTAATGATGTGGTGAGTGGGGAAAGTCTAGACCGAATAAAATGGAATATTAGTCAAATGGTCGAAACCTCCCTGGCTCATAATATTAGACCAGTAGTCGGTTTACCTTCTGCGGTAGACTACGCCGCCTGGGAGAAAAGCTTACAAAAACTTAGAAATTGGTTACGGGAATATGCGCACCAGCTTAATCTTCAGGTTATTGATTTTGCCTCAGCCTTTTATGATAATGACGGCCATCTTAAAACCAATTTATTGCTGGCTGATGGCGGTCATCCGTCTCAAGAGGGATATAAACAAATGTTTAAACAAATAAACCTGGACATATTCAAGATGCAATGAATGCATCCGGGTTTATAAGCTTTTGCTTATGTTTTAAATGCTGGCCGGAACCTCCAGGGCTGGCATAGGTTTTATTTCCACCGTATTGATTATTTCCTCTTTAGAGTTATAAATCTTGATGGTGGCATAAGGTTCTTCTTTAGCATCACTATATCTGGCCACAATAGCGGCAGCCAGATTAATTTCCTCGGCAGTGGCATTTTCGTGTTGTCTTAGTAAGCCGGTGGGCCCGGGTCGGTCGGTAACTTTTAATAATAAATCATTATCCAAGGCTATAGCTTGGATTTTCTCATTTTCCACACGGTTTCTCCCGACTGCTAATAAATTTTGGTTTAGGTAAAAATGACGGCCTAATTTTAGAAGTTCCATTTCATAGGGACTGCTATCCGGCCTAATGTCCAACATCTTTTTTAGTCTATTGGAAAAATTGCTTTCCGTTAGTAAGCATCCTCCCGCCGGAGACGGGTAGTCAGTAATATTAAACTTCTCGGCTAATTCCATTTGCCTATGTCGGCTGCGCCCGCTTATTCCTTCTAGTTTTTCCCGGTCTACCCAACCTTCATTTTCCGCTATAGTAGGGGGAAGTATTTTAGCTGATAAAGGTCTTAAAATATAACCTTTATAACCGGAAAGTTTATCTACTGCGTTTAAGGCTGACTTATTCTGACTCATAGGTCTTTGTCCCACTACTTCTCCGGTTACAATGAAGGAGGCCCCGATCTCTTGCATCAGATCTCCAGCTTTTCTAAACATAAAGCCATGACAATCTATACAAGGGTTCATATTTTTGCCATAACCATATACCGGATTTTTTAAGACCTTAGTAATATATTCACTGCCAAAATCTATAGTATGCAGTTTAACTTGCAAATCTTCAGCCGCTTTGGCTGTGCGTTCATCTGCTCCGAAAAAAGGACTTTTAAAATTAAGGGCTTCTACGGTTATTCCTTGTTCTTTTATTAAACATACCGCAATTTGTGAATCCAATCCTCCTGAAAATAAGCTAATTGCTTTCATCAAGCCGGTCTCCTTTTATATATTCTTCATCACTTATAACCTTTAGGCCAAACTGTTTTAATAGGGCCGCCGTTACTCCGTCACCATCTTTCAGGGTTGATGAGAAGCTGCCATCGTAAATCTTGCCTACCCCGCAAGAAGGACTCCGGCTTTTTAATATGGCCATATCGGCACCTAATTTTTTAGCTTCATCAAGGGTTTTTTCAGCCCCTTCCAAAAATTCTGCAGTTAAATCAAGTCCTTCTTTATTATGAACCCGGCATTTGCCCAGCAAAACTTCATTGCCTGAACCATTAATAATTTCACAAGCTGCTCTAGGTGTAGGTAGACCCCCCAGTTCTTCAGGACATATAGGAATAATTTCTTCATCCTTTAAAAGCCTTACTAAGTGAAGATTTAGGTTATTGCCTCCGTTATATTTACAATTATGGCCTAATAAACAAGCACTGACTAATTTCATAAGCTTACCTCTCGATCTTAAACAATTTGGGGCAAGGACCCCGCTGGTCAAGGGTTAATTTTATTTGCATACCTATAAGAGATTAATAGAAGTATTAGCAAATAGTATATCACTTTCATATTATAAGATACAAAATACTAAACTGGAGAATTAAAAAATGGATGATTTTTTTATGGTTTCTATAATTGATGATGCTAAGGTGGATGCCAATTCGATTCATATTAGTAATGACCTGGCTAATAGGCTGGGACTAGTAGAAAACCAGGTAATAAATGTTTGCATAGGACAAACGCAACGCAGTTTTTCAGTTCGCATCAGGAAATCAAGTAAAATTGCTGATGGTATTAGCTTATCTCCCCTAAATCTAAAAAAATTATATTTAAAATCCGGGAAAAAATACGGTTTTCGTTACGCTGAAGACGAAATACGCATAGGACCGGTGGTAGGAATAATGGTAGATGTATTTAAAGAACCTCAAAAACCTTTCGGGGGTCAGACCCATTTTGTCAAACAATTACTAACTAGCGGAAACTCTTTGGGCCAAATTTGTTTTGCTTTTAGTCCTTACAGTATTGATCTCACCCGAGGAATAATCCGGGGATATACTTACGGGGGCAAAGGTTGGGTGAAAGGAGCTTTCCCTATACCTGATGTTATCTATCCCCGGGAGCGGGCCTATTCCCGTGCTAAGCTGCAAATCAGGAAAAGATTGGAATCCATGGGGGTTACACTGTTAAATCCTTCTTTAGTCGGTAAATGGGAAACTCATAAAATACTGATGAAAAACCGTCATCTAAAAAATTATTTACCTGAAACCAGGTTAGTAAAAAGCTTTAGTGAAATTGAGCAAATGCTTAAATTATATAATGCAGTATATTTAAAACCTGTAGCCGGTTCCCAAGGCCGAAATATTATTAAGGTAGTCAAAAGAAAGCCTTCGGGAATGTATGAATACCGATACATGGTCGAGGAGCGCATGGTTAAGGGTTCAGTTTCTAATATGATCAATTTGCAAAAATCTTTAAAAACTATTATGAGAAATAGAAGTTACATCGTGCAAAAGCAAATTAACCTTTTAAAATGCGAAGGCAACATAATAGATGTGAGAGTTTTAGTGCAAAAAGATCATACCGGAGAATGGGATGTAACGGGAGTAGCTTGCCGGGTAGGAACTAATGGTTCTATTACCAGTAACATTTCTTCCGGGGGCAGCGGGCGCAAAATCGAAGAAATATTGCGGCGTAATTTTTCAGCCGAGGAAGACCGGGAAAAAATTCGGCAAGATATCTACTTTATCTCTATTGAAACTACTAAGACTTTAGAAAAAACCATCGGACAGTGTGGAGAAATGGGAGTAGATTTAGGCATTGATACTGATGGCAAAGTCTGGTTTATTGAAGCTAATATCAGGCCGGCCCGTCATGTTTTTAACTTAATTGGGGAGACGGAAACCAGATTAAGATCTGTAGAAAGACCAATGTTATACGCTAGATATTTGGCAGGTTTTTAGCATTGAACTAACCGGCCCTAAGTCCTCGTGCCTCTACAAGCGGCATTTTCAAAGGGCAAATAAGTCCAGCATTGACTCGGCTAGCATTTAGTGAGGAGTGAATCCTCCACTGAATGAAGTCTCATTTAAAGAAATGGGGTTTTAAATATATGAATACTACTGGAAAAATAGGTATTTCTAATCTTCTCATGAGAAACTTAGAAATACCTATGCAACCATATATAAGAGTAAGAGTAGGCAATCTAGTAGTTACTAGTGAATTGGAAATTACTAATAATGATCGAGCTGCCTATACACTTTCTTCCAGTTTAGCTAACGCCTTATATATCAAAAGAAAGGCTTTGCAAATTCGTTATGATAAACAGGAAAATATGATTCACTTAGGCCCTACTATAGGTATTTTAGCTACCTCTCTTCCCAACCGCAGTGGTTATGATCCTAAAAGCACCCAGGCAGAGTTAATTTATCTTAGCGATACGGGTAAAAAAACAGCCGGTTATGTATTCTTTTTTACCCCTACTTGTGTAAATTTCGAGAATAATACTATCAAAGGTTATGTATATAGCCATAATCCGGGGAGAGGGGTATGGGTTCCCTCCACTTTCCCTATACCGGATGTAGTCTATGACCGTATATCCAGCAGAAGAAGTGAAATAAAATATAACTTAGTCAGGGATAGGCTAATGCAGTTACCTTACGTAAAATACTTTAACCCCTCCTTCTTAAATAAATGGAAGGTTCACCAATTGTTAATTACCGATCCTTTATTAAAAAACAATTTACCCGATACTATGGAATTAACTAAGGATAATTTAAGCTATATGTTAAATTATTATAATGTTGCTTTTGTTAAGCCTAGTGATGGGAGCTTGGGACAAGGAATAATAAGGGTGGTAAAAAATGAGAAAGGAAGTTTAAATTATACCGTTTATCGTACCAAAAGATTAAAAAAACAGGCCAATAATGTGGATGATTTTATGGAAAAAACTAAACATATCAGAAATGATAAGCCTTATATTGTTCAACAAGGTCTTGATTTAGCTACTTATCGAGGTTCGCCTTTTGATTTACGGATTATTTGTCAAAAAAATGGTCAAGGGGAATGGGGCATAACTAAAAAATTTGTAAGGGTAGCCGCCAAAGGCAGTAACGTTTCTAATCTTAGTATTGGGGGAAGAGCTGAAATAAGTAAAAAGGTATTAAAATATTTATTCAAAAAAACCGAGCTGATAGAAGCTAAAAACGAGGAAATTAAAAATCTCTGTTTTAGGATAGCTACCACCTTGGAAGAGGTTAGTAATCAAATCTATGGTGAACTAGGCCTGGATATAGGTATTGATAAAAGAGGCAACCCTTGGTTAATAGAGGTTAATTCCAAACCGCGCAAAACTACGGAAACTGATTTTTCTATGGTAATTGTGAAAAACACTTTTATCAGACCTTTAGAATATGCTAATTTCCTGGCTGGTTTTGTTCACGAATAATTCACTAATATTTCATATTATGTCCCTTTCCTCAATGCTTTGCCCGTGATAGAATTTTAATAGAGTTTTATGCTATATACTCAACAGAAGGAGTGGGACCTATGAATGATAATAATAATGGACTTGCAAAAGTTTTTAAAGTTTTAATGACCCTTATTTTAGCCATGGTAGCAGGAGGAATCTTATTAATAGGCTTTAACTATTATCCCCAGGTTTGGGGTCAACCCCAAGAACAAGAAAGTATTGCACCACAGCCTGGAGCCCAGTCAGCTTCTCCTATAGTAATTATGGGACCTACTAATATTGCAGATATGGTGGAAAAGGTTAGCCCGGCAGTAGTAAATATTGAAACTAGTGTATCCAGCAATTATGGCAATGATTACTTTTTAAATGATCCTTTTTTCCGTCAGTTTTTTGGGGATAGCTTAATGCCTAAAACTGACATTCAACAAGGAATCGGGACGGGATTTATAATTAGTGAAGAAGGTTATGTAGTTACAAATCAGCATGTAATTGATAAAGCCGATAAAATAACGGTTAATATTAGTGATGATGAGAAATATACTGCTAAAGTAGTAGGCCAAGACTATGAACTTGATTTAGCCGTACTTAAAATTGAAGCCAATAAAAAATTTACTACCTTAAGTATGGGGGATTCAGATAATATAAGGGTAGGGGAATGGGTTATAGCCATTGGTAACCCCTATGGTCTGGATCATACTGTGACGGCTGGTCTGGTTAGTGCCAAGGGCCGACCTATTAATATTGAGAACCGGGTTTATAAAAATCTTATCCAAACTGATGCTGCCATTAACCCCGGTAATAGCGGAGGACCATTATTAAATACTAATGGGGAAGTAATCGGTATTAATACCGCAGTTAATGCCCAAGCGCAAGGTATAGGTTTTGCCATACCCATAAACACGGCCAAACAAGTTTTAAATGAATTAATAGATAAAGGTAAGGTAATCAGACCTTATATGGGAGTATGGCTGCAGCCGGTTGATCAAGAACTGGCCGACTACCTGGGTATACCTGTCCAAGGTGTTATAATAGGAAGTGTAGTACCAGACAGCCCCGCTAGCAAGGCGGGAATAAAAAAGTATGATGTTGTTTTAAGTATAGATGATCAAAAAGTTAATAATGGTGATGAAGTAAATAAAATAATTGGCAGTAAAAATGTAAATGATCGGATTGTATTGGAAATACTAAGAGAAGGTAAACCTGCCTTAATCACTTTGCAATTAGCAGAAAAACCATAATCTAAACCGGAAAACGCAGAAATTAAATGTATTACTGAGTATGGTGGGTTCTTCCCACCATATTTTATATGCTATTATAATAATACTATAAAATGGAACTCGGCGCCGGCCGGGTTTTCTAATCCCCTTAAAGGAGGACTATTATGAGCAGTAAAAAAAGAATTGGCATACTAACCGGGGGAGGAGATTGTCCAGGATTAAATGCGGTAATTCGCGCTGCAACTAAATGTGCGGTAACAGTACATGACCTGGAAGTTGTGGGTTTTGTAGATGGTTTTCAAGGCTTGATGGAAAACCGTTTTATACAATTAGATCCCCGGGCCGTTTCTGGAATAGCCCATCGTGGCGGCACTATTCTAGGGACAACTAACCGGGATAACCCTTTTAGATATTTGGTAGGCGGATCCCAAGAAAACCCGCTTTTTAGTGATGAATCAAACCGTGCTATAGATAACCTGAACAAATTAGGCATCGAAGGCCTTATAGTAATAGGAGGAGACGGCAGTTTAAATATTGCCCACCAGTTTTATAATAAAGGAGTTCCCGTAGTTGGGGTTCCTAAAACTATAGATAATGATTTATCAGCTACCGAGGTAACCTTTGGCTTTAATACGGCAGTTAATACGGCCACCGAAGCTTTAGACAGATTACATACTACGGCTGAATCTCATCATCGCGCCATGGTCTTAGAAGTAATGGGCAGGTATGCAGGATGGATTGCCCTTCATGCCGGTATTGCCGGGGGAGCAGATGTCATTTTGATTCCTGAAATACCTTATGATATTCAAAAGATTAAGGCGAAAATTGCTGACCGTTATATTCAAGGTAAAAAATTCAGCATAATGGTAGTTGCAGAAGGGGCCAAACCTAAAGATGGAGAAATGGTAGTGCAAAAATTAATACCTACCAGCCATGACCCGGTTAGATTAGGGGGAATAGGTAATAAAGTAGCCCAAGATGTAGAAGAGGTAGTAGGAGTAGAAACCAGAGTTACCGTTTTAGGACATTTACAAAGAGGCGGTTCACCTATTCCTTATGATAGAATATTGGCTACCCGTTATGGAGTAGCGGCGGTGGATAATTTTGTCCAAGGTAATTACGGTACCATGGTTAGTTTAAAAGATAATAATATTGTTTCAGTACCTTTACTGGAGGCGATTCAGGAACTAAAACTAGTACCTCCCGACAGTGACATGATTAGAGCTGCTAAAGCAGTGGGAATAAGTTTTGGTGATTAAGAGTAGAGAGGTAATTTTATGCTGGTAAAAGAAATTATGCGCCAAGATATTTTAACCTTTAACTTGGATGATACGGTGGAAAAGGCCGGTTTACTTATGGAAGCTCATAAGTCCTATGGGGCCCCGGTAGTTGATGACCATAATCGCTTACAGGGGATTTTTACCCGGCCTCACCTAATTAAAGCATTTTTGAATCAGTGCAAATTATCTACACCTTTAAGTAAATTGATGCAACCATCAGTAATAACCCTTAATCCTAATGATAAATTTAATGATGCTATAAAAGTCTTTGTGGATACGAATTATTCTTATTTTCCCGTAATAAATGAAGAAAATGAACTGCAAGGAGTATTATTAGCCTCAGATATACTGCAATTAGGATCCCAGGAATTTTATAAAGTTTTTGGCGGCCAAAACTTAGATTATTCTGATAATGCTTTTATTGGCATTGATTCTAAAGGATATATTAGAACTATAAGTCAGACGGCCCGGGATATTTTAGGGGAAAGAATAGGCTCAGCAGTCAATAAACATATAGTGGAAACTATCCCCATTATGGAAAATTTAGCCCTGGATATTTTACAAGATGCTAAAAAGGCGGGGGAATTATCCAGGCAACTTAGTATAGCGCAAAAACGTATCGAATATTATCAATCTACTATCGAAACCTTACGCCAGGGAAAATATACCTTTGATAATATTATTGGCATGTCCAATCAAATGAAAAAGATTAGAAGCGTGGCTTCTCAAGCTGCCAAAACTTCATCTACGGTATTAATCAAGGGGGAAAGCGGAACTGGCAAAGAACTTCTGGCCCATGCTATACATAATGCCAGCCCCCGCTGCAATCAACCTTTTATAAGGGTAAATTGCGCGGCCATTCCCGAACAACTTATAGAATCGGAATTATTTGGCTATTGTGAAGGGGCTTTTACCGGTGCCCTTAAAGGCGGAAAACCCGGAAAATTTGAACTAGCCAATGGAGGGACTATTTTCTTAGATGAAATAGGTGATTTACCGGTTACCGCCCAAGCTAAAGTGTTAAGGGTACTGCAAGAATTTGAAATTGAAAGGCTGGGAGGCATCAAAACTATTAATGTAGATGTTCGGGTTATTGCCGCAACTAACCGGGATTTAGCCAGCTTGATAAAAAACGGTAATTTCAGAAAAGATTTGTTTTACCGCTTAAATGTAGTGGAAATAGAGACCCCCCCGCTAAGGGAAAGATGTGAAGATATCGATTATTTAATTGATTACTTAATTGAGAAAATTTGTGAGCGTTTAAATGTTTATAGTGTTAGTATAAGTGAGGAATCAAGAAATATTTTACGCAGCCATGATTTCCCAGGAAATGTTAGGGAATTAGAGAATATCTTAGAAAGAGCTATCAACTTTGCTTGTGAAACTGGGGTTATATATCCTGAACATTTAGTCTCCATGGTAAATAAAATTACTTTAACCAAGCTGCAAGAGCCTAATAATAGTGTTTTAAACTTAAAAGAAATTGTGGGTATGGCCGAGAAAAATGCTATTATTAAAGCCTTGGAAGCAACCGAGGGCAATAGAAATGAAGCAGCCAGGCTGCTTAATATACATAGATCACTTTTATATAAAAAATTAGATAAATACAGTATATCGTAACTTGAGGGGGAACTGGATAAATGAAGACTATAGCCGTTTTAGGTGCTGGTATAATGGGGGCAGGTATAGCGCAAGTAGCCTCCCAAGGTGGTTATACCGTAATATTAAGAGATCTGCAGATGACCTTAGTTAATGATGGCATTAATACTATTAATAAAAATCTTGACAAACTAATCAAAAAAGATATGATTACTTCAAATGAAAAAGAAGAAGTATTAAGCCGTATACAAGGTACTACAGATTTATCCGCCCTTAAAGAAGCTGATTTAGTAATTGAAGCCGTTGTTGAGAACATGGCTATTAAGAAACAGCTTTTCAGCGAACTGGATAATCTATGTAAAGATTCGGTAATTCTAGCTACTAATACCTCTTCCTTGTCTATTACTGAAATAGCATCAGTTTGCAGGAATCCGGAAAGAGTTATTGGGATGCACTTCTTTAATCCGGTACCCATAATGAAATTAGTTGAAATAGTAAAAGGAATTCAAACCTCTAACCAAACCGTAGCATATACTCAAGAATTCCTAAATAAAATTGGCAAAGAATTCATTATGGTAGAAAAGGAACGACCCGGATACGTAGTAAACCGCATTTTAACCTTATATATTAATGAAGCTATCTTTCTTTATGCGGATGGATTAGCTGATGCTGATGCCATCGATGCAGCTATGAAATTAGGAGCCGGGATGCCGGTAGGGCCTTTAGCCTTAGCTGACAAAATTGGACTTGATACCCTGTATTCTATTTTACTGGCCTTTTACGGTGAGTTCAGGGATACCAAATACAGACCTCATCCACATTTAGCGACTATGATAAGGGCAGGGTATTTAGGCAAAAAAAGCGGACAAGGGTTCTATAAGTATTAGTTAAAAGTATTATGTTTATGGGGGGATGGTATGGTAATGAAAGTAAAGACTAAGAAAACTAACGGAGCGTGGTTGGGATTAATTTTCGGCTTGCTCACCTTTGCTTTTTGTATTTGGGGGGTTAATTATGCTTTAGCTGATGGTGACCGAATATTAAAGCTGTTAATAGAAATACCCATTTATTTATTTTTAGGCATTTTCGTTTTACTTTTAATCGGAGCTTTTAACACCTATTACATAATTGACGATACAGGAATAAAAATAAAGTGGGGTTTTCATACGGTTAATATTGCTTGGGAAAGTGTTCAAGGGGTAGTTGATGTGCAGGGCGCCAGCAACCTATTCTCTATTTTCGGAGTAAGCTGGCCCGGTTATATTGTAGGATTATATTCGGCTAAAGGCCTGGGTACCGTGAAAATGTATGGAACCAATACTGCGGAAGGTTTTGTTTATCTTAAAACTGACAAAGGTTATTTTGGCTTAACTCCGGAAGATGCTAACTTACACCAGCTAATAGCCGAAAAAAGTGGTACTGAAGCAGAAAAAACCGATATGAATAAGATTCCCGAAGAAGTAAAAGGAAAAAGCCTTATGGAAGATAGCTTTTATAAGCTTTTGTTTATATTGAATATAATCTTTATCCTGGCGTTTGCTTTATACCTGGCTATTTTCTTTCCCGGCTCGGGAGCCCCAAGGTTTATAATACTTCTGCTGGTATTAGCCGTAGGTTTATTTTTCTTTAATATATCTAATGCGGCCCGACTATTTCAGTTCAGTGACTCGGGGGGCTACATTTTATTAACCTTGGGTATAGCTGTTACCGGAACCTTCTTTATTTTATCCCTTTCCGAAATAAGTCTTTAGATTGGTGCTTAGCAAGTAGCAGCACTTGTTTATATGAATAAATTTAATTAAGTTTTATGCAGTAATGTTGATTAAGGCTTACCCGAGAGTAAGCCTTAAATTTTTCCCTAATAATATAATAAAGAAATAACGATTAGTTTACATAATAAATATTATGTATTCAATATGCTGATTAATTTGGTTTAGTGGAATTTTTATCTTACTATAGATATAATTAAGTTTGGATTTTTATTAGAAAGGGTCGATTAGATGCAATTAGGTATTATAGGTTTGCCCATGGTAGGTAAGACTACTATATTTGAACTGTTAACCGAACATGAAAATAAATCAGCCAATACTAGTAAGGCTAACATAGCCATGGCTAAAATACCCGACTATAGAATTGATTATTTATCTAAAATGTTTAATCCCAAAAAAACTACTTATGCCCAGTTAGAAGTAGTTGATATTCCAGGACTTATACCTGGTGCGGATAAAAGTGCTAATATTTTTCTGGATGCTATCCGTAAAGCTGATGCTCTTTTGCATGTAGTAAGGGCATTTGAAAATGATATGGCCGGTTCGGTACAACCTTTAAAAGATATAGAAACTATTAATTATGAGTTGTTATTAGCTGATTTGGCCTTAATTGAAAAAAGAATTACCCGAATTAACGAAAATAAAAAGAAAAATCAAATGCTGACTGAACTTAATTTGCTGGAAAGACTGCAAACCGCCTTAGAAAACGAACTGCCTTTATCTTCGGTGGAATTAAGCGGAGAAGAAATGGAAATTATGAGCACTTATCAGTTTTTAACTAGTAAACCGCTTTTAATCTGTATTAATATTGCTGAAACTGATTTAGCATCTATTGATTACCCCGACCGGGCGTCAATTATGGCCTTAGCTCAAGAAAGCGGCTTACAAGTTATTGAAGTATCAGCAGCTATTGAGAAGGAAATTGTACAGTTAGATAGGGAGGAAAGAATGATATTCATGGATGATTTAGGTATAGAAGAGACCGGAATTGTTCAGATATCACGGAGCATGTATAAAAGTTTAGGTTTAATATCTTTTTTTACAGTGGGGGAAGATGAAGTTAAAGCCTGGACTGTAAATGAGGGCAGCAGTGCCAGAAAAGCTGCAGGTAAAATTCACTCCGATATAGAAAGAGGATTTATCAGAGCTGAAGTGGTAGATTATAATGATTTGCTGGAACTGGGAAGTATGCAGGCGGTTAAAGAAAAGGGATTATTTAGGCTGGAGGGCAAAGAATACATTGTCAAAGACGGGGATATAGTTCATTTCAGATTTAATGTATAGGTGGGAAGGAAATGAAATCGATCATTATTGGTGCAGGTAAAGTAGGCTTTAGTATTGCTCAATTACTTTCCACGGAAGATCATGATGTGGTAGTAGTAGAGGAAGTCGAAGAACGATCCCTATTAATTGATGAAATATTAGATGTACAAGTGATACAGGGAAGTGGTGCATCGTGGAAAGTTCTAGAGGCAGCCGGAGTTAAATCGGCCGATATGGTAGTAGCCGTAACCCAAATCGATGAACTGAATATGATAGCCTGTTTACTGGCAAAACAGTATGGGGTCAAAACTACTGTAGCCAGGGTTAGGAATACTGATTATGTAGAAACACCATATTTTTCACCGGAAGCTTTATTAGGTATAGATTTAATAATAAATCCGGAAAGGGTTACCGCTCAGGAAATTGCCAAAATCGTAAAAAATCCTGAAGCTTTAGAGTGTGATTATTATGCTCAGGGCAGAGTTCAGTTAATTGCCTTTTTAGTAAAGAATGATTCACCCATAGCAGGGCTGCAGCTAAAAGATTTAGACACCTCTAAATATGTTATTGTATCTATCGTACGTAAGCATAAAATGATTGTTCCCAGCGGTGAAGATGCCATCTATCCTGGTGATCGTATATATGTTATTGCTAATACCGATGAAATGCAGGAAGTATTGCGGTTATTTGGTATTCAAAGAAAAAAGGTAGAAAATTTAACTATATTAGGAGCGGGGAGAACCGGTTGTTATTTAGCCGAGATTATTGAAAAAGAGCGTTTACCCATTAGCATAAAAATTATTGAGAGAGACGAAAAAAGAGCTAGAGAAGCATCAGCCCGCCTGAAAAGTTCTCTGGTTATTAATGGGGACGGAAGTGATCTGGAATTACTACAGACCGAGAATGTAGGACAGTCGGAATTATTTGTGGCGGTAACTAATGATGATAAAATTAATTTATTATCTTCTCTTATTGCTAAGAACTTAGGGGTTAAAAAAACTATTTCTAAAGTAAAACGTACTGATATTATGCCTCTCATGGAGGAAATTGGCATAGATATCGTTTTAAGTCCCCGCATTATAACGGCTGGAGCTATACTCAAGTATATCAGACGGGGAGATATTGTATCGGTTACAGTTTTAGGTGAGGATAGAGCCGAAATGTTGGAGCTATATGCTCAACCAGGTTCTATTGCGGCCGGAAAAGAATTACGTAAAATTAAATTCCCCTCCGGATCAGTTATAGGAGCTATTGTTAGAGGAAATGAAGTTATTATTCCCAGTGGTGATAGTGTTATAAAACCCTTTGACCATTTAATGGTTTTTAGCTTGCCTAAAAGTATTCATAAGGTCGAAAAACTGTTTATCAACGGAGGTAAACGTTTGTGGTAAGGCCAAAAATGATTTTAAGCTATATGGGTAAGATAATTGTCATTATTGGCATAGCTATGCTCTTAGCGGTTATTTGTTCATTTTTATATGGTGAAGATATTGTAGGGAAGTTATTATTAGTTGCCCTCTTCACTATTATTGCCGGAGGAATCTTAAGTAAGACTTTTAAACAGAATCAAACTCTAAATTACCGGGAAGGCTTTGCTATAGTCAGCCTAGGTTGGATAGTAGCCTCGGTTTTCGGCTCTTTGCCTTATGTAGTTAGTGGCCATGTTTTTTCCTATGCTGATGCTATATTTGAGACGGTATCAGGTTTTTCTACTACCGGAGCCAGTATATTTACTGATGTAGAAATACTGCCCAAAAGCATTTTATTCTGGCGCAGCCTTACCCAATGGCTGGGGGGGATGGGCATAATGGTTTTATTTATAGCCATTATTGTAGGAATGGGAGCTAGAGCCAATCAAATTTTCAGGGCTGAACTTCCCGGCCCGGTTGCCAATAAAATTAGCCCCCGGATTAGAGAAACTGCCAAGTTTTTATGGATTACCTATGTAATTATTAGTGTAGTCCTGTTTTTTTTATTATGGATTTTCGGTATGAATATATTTGATGCTTTATGTCATACCTTTACCACCATGGCTACGGGGGGATTTTCTACTAAAAATAATAGTATCGGATACTATAGCCCCACTATACAATGGATTATTATAATATTTATGTTTATTGGCGGAACGAATTTTACCCTGCACTATTTTGCTTTTACTAAACGTTCCCTAAAAGGCTATATACAAAATAAAGAATTTAGGCTTTATGCAGTTATTGTTTTAGCAGCCACCTTATTAAGCACCATTGGTCTGGCCGCAGTTTATGGAGTAGGGGAAAATTTTAGAACCAGCCTATTTCAGGTGGTCTCGATTATAACTACTACCGGATATATAACTGCTGATTATGAGTCTTGGTCCGGCCTTAATATAATAATCTTATTTTCTTTAATGTTTGTCGGGGCTTGTGCCGGTTCCACTTCCGGTAATATAAAGGTAGGCCGTTATTTAATAATGCTGCAAAGAGCCAAAATCGAGTTAAAGCAAATGATTCATCCTAAAGCCTTAATATCTTTACGATTTGGAGATCGGGTGTTAAGTGATGGCTTAATTATTAACGTCCTGCAATTCTTTTTTCTATATATAATGATTATTTTTACAGGTACCCTAATTATGGGGGGATTAGGTTTAGATTTGCTCACTAGCTTCTCTGCCGTAGTAACCTGTATAGGTAATGTAGGACCTGGTTTTGGTTTAGTGGGGCCAGCCGGTAATTTTACTTCGATTCCGGATTTAGGGAAATACGTACTGGCGGTAATTATGTTGCTGGGAAGATTAGAAATTTACCCCATGATAATACTCTTTTTGCCCGATTACTGGAAAGATTGAAAAATAATATCAGGCTTTTTAAATAGTCAAAGATATATATGAACTTGGTGCGCATTCTTAGGTCTACCTTTCGGTCATAACCTAAGCGAGCAAACCAAGTTTTTTTATGTTCAATTCTATGTGTTATTGGCACGGTCTATTTACGAAACTCATATTATGGATTAAAGAATATGTAAAGGGGTCATATAATGCCCAATAATAGTAGCAGTAAAGAAGTATTAGTAAACAGGAATATCTATAATGCCCTGGACTCAGATACAGTAGGTTTAAAAATTGGATGTATGACCACTGTATCAAACTTACGTGTTTCGCCTTCTGAAGAGTCTGATGAATATATTTTTTTAAGTTCAAAAATAGCCGATAAACTCCTGGTTCCCAGTAACACTTATCGTCCTTATTTAATCAAAAAGGATGTTATAAAATTAGGACCTAGTGTAGGAATTCTAATTTCTGCTAAAAGTCAAGATAATTCTGCTATCCCCAAGGGTAAGCAAGGCCGGTTACTTAAGGAAATGATTGAGCACGGATACCAAAAAGGGTTATTTATTTTCATCTTCCATCCCGAAGGAGTTAATTGGAAGAAGAAAACTGTAAAGGGGTATTCATTAAGTAATACTGGTAAATGGATTGCCGGGAATTATGGTTTTCCTACTATTATTTATAATCGTATTCAATATCGGAGTCTGGAGTCTAAGAGTCATGTGAAATTACTCTTGGAAAAACTGGGAAATGAACCAGATGTATTTGTCTTTAATAGCCGTTTTTTGAACAAATGGGAAGTAAATGAGGTTTTGCACACTTTTGCAGAAGGGCGAAAGTTTATTCCCGAAACTAAGAAATTTAACCGCGAAAACTTAAGAAATATGCTTAAAAAACATTCCGAAGTCTTTTTGAAGCCTATTAGTAGCAGCCGTGGCCAAGGTATTGTAAAAATAATTGCCACTAATAATGTTTACAAATATTCTAAAGCAGACGCAAGTCCTCTTACTTGGCGTTCCTGTTCCTCCTTTTATATTCTTTCCGAGGCGTTAAGCCGTATAGGGGTTAAGGAGAACCGCTACTTAATACAACAAGGTATTGATTTAGCCACCGTCAACGACCGGGTATTTGATTTAAGAACCCAAGCCCAAAAAGATGGTACTGGCAGATGGATAATGACCGGCGTAGGGGCAAGAGTGGCAGGTAAAAATAGATTTGTTACTCATATACCTAACGGAGGCCACGCAGCTTCTTTTGAGGAGGTGTTAAAAAAGACTTTTGGTAATATGACACCCACTAGAGTCTCAATTGAGCAGCAATTAAAAACTATTTGTACGGTTATCCCACCTAAACTAGAGGAGGGCTTAGGAATTAATTTAGCAATTATTTCCCTAGATATTGGAGTTGATAAAGAAGGCAATCTATGGATATTAGAAGTGAACTCTAAACCGGCTAGTTTTGATGAAGATGATATTAGACATAAGCATCTTAATTATTTAACGGATTACTTCATCTTCGCAGCTCAAAAAATTGCTAAGAGGGATGATCTTTAATGAATTTAAGTATAAACTATTTTCCGAATGATACCGGGTCAAGTTTATATCAAAGCTTAGAAAATGAGTTACCAAAAGTTGAAAGTCGCGAAGTTAAAATTCAGGGAGCAGATTATCTCGAAATTAATGTAACTGATGATAAATCTAATGCCAAACGAATTATAAATACTGCTAAAGCTATTAAAAATGCTATGGATACAGAGATTACTAGTGGAATATTTAGTTTAAATGGAATAGCTTCGGACTTACAAGCCTTAGAACCGGTAACTAGAACTTATGATGTCTTTATATGTGATTTAAACATAGTATCTATACGACTTACAACCCACGGTAATAATAAAGACCAAGTAAAGTATATACGAGAAACTGAAAACTCTAAAGTTTGTGAGATAGCTAAGAAAGCCTTGTATCTAATGGGTCTGGATATGGGAATGGTAAGTATAGCTCTTACTGCTAAACGTAGACTTAAAGTTCGGGAAATCAACCCTTCTCCAGTAGTAAGAGACAAGGATGTAACTTCTATAATGAAAATGATTGCGGAAATGTATAATTATGAAGAAATTATTCAATCCAGAGAAATTAAATTAGGCGCTGATCCCGAATTCATGTTGTTTAATTCTAAAAACGGAAAAATGATATCAGCTTCCGAATTTTTCCCCCGGGATGGATTAGTAGGTTGTGACAATATTAGAATACCTAACCGTCAACAACGTCCCATAGCTGAAATTAGGCCTAAGCCGGATGAATCTCCCCTGGAGCTGATTAATAATATTAAACACGCTTTAGCTAGTGCCAGTAAGCTAGCTCCTTATAAAAATGTAAAATGGGTGGCAGGCAGCCAACCCATGAGCGGTTATTCAATTGGGGGGCATATTCATTTTAGTAAAATCAAAGTGAATGGAACCCTTTTACGTGCCTTAGATAATTACCTGGGTATCCCCATTTTTTTAATTGAAGAGCCTACTACCGCCGCTAAGCGGAGAAAAAAATATGGGTCTCTGGCTGATTATAGAGTAAAGGAACATGGGGGGTTTGAATATAGAACTCCTAGCAGTTGGTTGGTATCCCAACGTATAGCTACGGCTATCCTTTGTTTAGCTAAAATAGTAGCTAGCAGATATCCTTACTTACCGCAAAATTATTTAAATAATTTGGAAGCTCAACAAGCTTTTTATACGGGTGATCAACAATATTTTATTAAATACTTCTATAGTTTATGGGGAAACTTAGAAAGCACCGATATGTATAGTCAATATGCGGAAGAACTCAAAATTATACCCGAAATGGTTATGGGTGGTGAAAATTGGGATGAGAAATCTGATTTTCGCAAATCATGGAAAATTACTACCGCTAATAAAAGCTATACTAAAAGTAAAATGGGAATAACCAGCAGTCAGTCGGTAAGTTCTAATGCTCCTCCCCCACAAGTTAGTAATAATAGAACTCCTTCGCCAGGTACCCGAAATACTAGAATAACAGTTAGATCATCTTCATCATCAAATAATACTGACCGGAGCTCCAATAATATTACTAGTGGAAGAATTATTGGCTCCGGTCAGGTTAGAAGAACTCAGCGTATAAGATAGTTAGTTTATATCATGCCTAGCTTGCTTAATAAACTTTTGGCTCCTTTTTCTTGCTGACTTATTCTAGTGGCTAAAGTTTGTTTCCTACAAGTTTCAAATATAAAGCTGTTAACTCCTAAATACTGGCCTGAACTTCTAGCCAGGCTGCCCTGAACAGGATAACGCAATAGGGAGAATTTTTGAATGGAGGAACTTATCCCTTTGTTTAAATCATTAACAATATATTCAACTGTACTTCTGGTCCCATTTGCAGGATAATAAATTATGGTTTGTCCTACGGAGTTGGTCTTCGCATTACTCTTGTAATAATTAACGCTTTCATGCATGTCCATTAACCAGTCAACCTTATATTCTTTTACTACATCATAAATGGCTTTAGCAAGAGTGTTCTTGGGAGAAGCGGAACTCGACTGCGGGAACAGGCGATTCAAGTCGCTTTCTCCAGAGGCATAGCGTCGATCAGCTCCGATAGCTAATTTATTAGCTTGAGGTAAAACTAAAAGCGTACCTTTGTTAATTTTATAGTTTTTAAACTTTTCTGCTGCCCGGTATCCTGCCGGTTCATTTCCATGAACTCCACCTACGATCATTACCACTGGACCTGGTTTACCACTTTTGATTATGTATAATTCGGTAGCATATTTAGTGCCTTTAGCTATAGTTTTAGTTTCAACTGAAGCTTTATTCGTTTCAGTTGGTAAAGGCTTTTTAGCCGGAGGTTGCGAAGTTGTAACTGTATAGTTGGTATAAGAACGTCCATCTACTTCTACGGTTGTAGGTTGGTAGTTTAAGTTAGAAGTTGATTGTTCATATGTAGTTACCGTGTATTCCACAGGTTTAGAATACGAAACAGTTAAAGCTTCTGAAGTCGGAGGAGTAATGAAAATACTACTTGCTGTAAATACTGTTAATGATAAAGATGCCAAGATTTTTCTTGACCTGTTGCTAACTTTTTTCAATTTTTATCATTCCTTTCCTTAAAAATTCTTTTTTGGTAAAAAAGAAAGCAAGACCAAATTTCTACAAAAAATGACAATGTCCTGCCAGGAAGGAATAGTAATTTATGGAAATGTTATTCGGAATGGTAGTCAGAGGTGATTATTTCGTAGTCGAAGCGGGTTATTTCAATATCAGAAAAATAGTTAAAAAGGGTATCATTGATATAGGTGATAAACTTTTCCAGTTCAGAATTACTGGAACTAACTGCTGCAAAACCTAAAGCTGCTCTTTGCCATAAATCGTTGTAAGCAACTTCACTAATAGAAATATTAACTCGTTTTCTTAGTCGGTCGACTATACTATTTATCGTTTTTCTTTTTTCCTTAAGTGAGCCGGAGTAGGGAAGAAATATTTCTATAGAACCATATAAAACAAACATTATAGCCTCCAAGTTATGTAAATATGTTACTATTTTAACAAATCGATAATCCAAGAACAAACAAAAAAAAGAGAATCATTTGCTGAATATTCTTGATAATTGTCAAAACTCTGGTAAGATATATTAAGGAGAATAATATGTAAATGGAATTGAATTAGCCTAGGAGGGCAGGTGATTTAAATGAATATAGAACAATTCGAAGTTTTTAGAACTATAGCTCAAGCTAAGAGTTTTACTAAAGCCGCTAAAATACTAAATTTTACTCAGCCTGCAATCAGCTCGCAAATTAAATCATTAGAGCAAAACCTCAATGTATCTTTATTTGAACGAGGTAATAGTGGAGTTAAACTAACTGAGGCTGGTAAGAAGTTTTATGAATATGGGGAAAAAATATTAGCTTTATATGCAGAAATGGAAGCTGACATAGCTAAAATTAGCGGCCGCAATATGGAGTTTATTAATGTGGGAGCAAGTTATACTGCGGGTAATTATTTCTTGCCGGCTTCAATAATAACCTTCAAAGAGCTGAATCCTAATGTTCATATTAGATTAGATATTGGCCATAGCCAGGACATTATAGAAAACATTCGGGATCGTTCCATTGATATTGGAGTAGTAGAAGGCAACTTAGCCAATGATCCAGATTTACGCAAATTCAAAATAGAAAGCAATGAATTAGTATTAATCGTTCCCCCTCGGGGTAATTGGCTGGAAAAAACCAGTCTTACTATTAGTGATTTACTTTCTGAACCTTTTATAGCCCGTGAAGAAGAATCTTCTATAAGGCATTTTGTAGACTCTTATCTGCAAACATTGAATTTAAGCTTTGATGATTTTAATATCGTTACTGAAATTACTAACTGGGAAGCTATTAAGGAAGCGGTCATTAGAAATAAAGGAGTTTCATTAGTTCCATATCCGGTAGTAAAAAGGGAAATTAGTGAGGGAAGATTACTTAAGATAGGGGTAAAGGATTTAGAACTAGCTTGGGACATGGAAGTAATAGTGCGAGCCAATGAAAACTTTACCGGGCTTAAGAAATCTTTTCTTGATTTTATATCTAACCATGAATCATTGTGGAGTGCAGAAAAAGAACATATCATAAATCAAAAAATGAGATTTATATAAATAACTTGCTTTAAAAGCAAGTTATTTATAGTCTTGTGAATGTGAAATCATGCACATAAAAATTGGTTATATAACTATAAAAATCTCGAATTATCTTAATAGGGGCATTTGATGCTATGCTTTTAGTGCAATCTAATCCAATCTCAATCTTTTTCTTCCCGCTTTTTTTAGCGGGTTTTTCTTTTGGTGGATAATAAATTACTCGCTTTAAATTTACTTCTTATTGTTTATCTTCATTATTTATCCATGGATATAATAATATATTTAGGAAAATTCTTATTCCCTTATAAAATCGTTTCTTTTTATATTGAGTTATAGACTACTTCTTCAACTTCCTATAAGAAGTATTATGTTAACTAAAAAGTTTGTTCTGTAATATAGAAAAAAAATACTTCAATTACCTATTCAGTTCTTCTTATTATCCTGGAACATTTTCATCACCTTGGTATTCTAAAATATCTCCCGGCTGACATTCTAATGCTTTACAAATCGAATCTAGAGTTGATAATCGAATCGCTTTGGCTTTTCCGTTTTTTAATATAGAAAGATTAGCCATGGTTATGCCAACCTTTTCTGAAAGTTCGGTTACGCTCATCTTACGTTTAGCCAACATTACATCAATATTGATTATAATTGCCATATTATTCACCTCAAATCGTTAAATCATTATCATTTTTTATATCTATGGCATTTTTTAATAGCTTTTGAAGAACAGCAGCAAATACTGCAATGACTACACAAGCAAAAATAATTATAAAAGCCATTAATACAAGTGGAGGATCGTCTTTTTCTGCTATGAGATAGATGATTGGCAATTCCGCTACATATAAGAGGCTGATTATAATTGCACAGTATTTAATATTCTTTAAAGCCCTAACCGATAACTCTGAGAAGGCCTTGTTCTTATCAATATAGATTAACAGTGTAAAGGTCTGATACAGAGCAAAGAAAAAAGCTAGGGCTGTTGCATACATACCAATTAAAAAGAGATATTTTATATAAGGAAATACTGGAACTAGCTCAGCCACATATTCTGATAAGCCGGGCAACAAAAAAATACATAAAGCCAGGACGGGAAGTCCCATAAGAATAACCACAAATTTTAAAAATAATGTTTCTCTTTTCATGAAAAACACCTCTCCTATTTATTTTCACTTTGAGCTTAACATTTTATTTATCGTTTTACAATAAATAGTTATTAATTTGCGTTTATCTTTTATTGATACATTCTATATCTATAAAATCTATTATAAATAAAAAAAGAGTATTCTGATTAACATAGAATACTCTTTTTTATTCCTCTCCCCTGCCACTTACGGTAGGAACGGATGTTCTTTAGTTTTGCTTCATATAAAATAAATAATTATAGAATATTAAGATGCTCTACGAGTATTTTCACCGCAATTATAATCAAAACTAAACCACCTGCAATTTCAGCCTTGCTTTTGTACTTCATGCCAAACCTGTTTCCTAGGGCAACCCCAATGAAAGAAAATATAAATGCGGTAAAACCAATTATACTAATGGCCGGCAGGATACTTACCTGTAAAAATGCCAAAGTAATACCTATGGCCAAAGCATCTATACTGGTAGCAACTGCAAGCATAAGCAGTTCTTTTATATCCAGCCGGTCATCACATTCAGATAAATCATCACTTTTTTGGAAAGCTCCCCTTAGCATATTTCCCCCGATGAAAGCTAACAGGAAGAAAGCTATCCAATGGTCAAAGCTACTTATATAATGCTCAAATTGCTGACCTAATAGCCACCCCAGGAGTGGCATGGCCGCCTGAAATCCACCAAAAAAAGCTGCGATAATTAAAGCATGTTTGTAATTTAATTTTCTCATGTTAAGTCCTTTGCAGAGTGCAACTGCAAAAGCATCCATTGACAAACCTATTGCCACCAAAAATAGCTCAACTTGTCCCATTGATAAATACCTCCTATTTTGCAATATCCTTTATAAATTCCATTACAGCATCTTCTAATTGAGAAAGTCCCGGCTGTTCAATTGGAAAGTGCCCTGCATTTTCTAACATCACTATTCTCTTGGGACATTTAAGTCTATCAAAGAATAATCTGCTTATCCTGACTGGTGTCCATCTATCATCGCGGGGATGGGCTAATAAGGCAGGGCAAATATCAAAATTCTCAGGTTCTATTTCCGGGTTAGCATCTACAAGTGTTGCTATTAACTCTACAGGTACAATTGCTCCTGCCGAATGTTTATCTGAAGTTAATATTTTCAAATATTCTTCATCATTAACCAGTTTACCCACATTAGCAACCAATCTCATGGGTAACTTAAAGGTAGGCCAAATATAAGAAAATACTTTTAATATCTTTATTCCGATTTTAGCGATGGAAGGATGTATAGCTGAGTGCTCAATTACTTCCGGTATTCTTTGATCTAATATATTGCTAAATATAACTCCGGCTACTTTTTGGTTCATACATGCTGCTTGATAGGCAAGCATTCCCCCGGCACTTAATCCAAACAGAACAATAGGTCTATCATCTTTCCCCAGCTCAAAATTGATAAGATCATTGACCAGTTTTACCCACATGGAGTAACTTATTCTTTGGTTAGGTATATAAGAAATACCGTAACCTGGTAAGTCTGGAGAAATAACTTCTACCCCTTGTTTAAATATTGGTACCCCTATAAAAGATAATAATCGCCCATTTCCTCCAACACCATGTAAGGTAATAAGCTTAATCTGCCCTTGGGGGTTCCTGAAATAATCCACATGTATTTTATTTCCTTCCCAGTCCCAAATTACTTCTTCAGGTATACAAGTATCATCAATCTGATTATGTTGAGGTAGTCGCCCCATAATCTCTTTCCATTTATGTAACTGGTTGTAGCTTTCATACTTCATAATAATCCCCCTGCTTAATAACTTTGCAAGCTTTTAATTAGGAAAGTAATATAACAGTAATCTATATCAGTCAGCTTTTAATTCAAAGAGTATAACTTTATCTCCCCTAATTTATGCATATTTTTCTTTATATCATTTTTCATGAAGGGCTTACCATGGGAGGGGTATATTTTAGCAGGATTATTATTAAGCATCACTTCCCATGATTTCTTATAATCGTTTAAATTTTCAATCCAAATAGTTACTCTGTTCAGACTGGGAAAACCATTCATGGCCGCATCACCGCAAAACAATAATCCATCTTTTAATAACAATCCAATAGAATCTCTTGTATGTCCCGGAAGATTGATTATAGTTCCCGATAACTTTTCTTCAATCACTGATTGGGTCCACTCATCTAAGACCATATACCTTTCAGCCCTATCCACCACTGGAAATCTATGTTCACCTTTTCCCAACAGTTTCATAATTCTGCAGAAAGTTAATGCCAAATAACTCGTACATCCCCCATCAAATGAATTCTGTCCGATTTTCAATCTGTCTACAGCTTGAGGATGTAATATTACCATGGCATCCGAATTATCTAATAACTCATTCAGAAAACCGGCATGGTCGTCATGGGCATGGGTTAGAAGGATATAGGAAATATCTTTTAACGATATATGGTTTTTGCTTAATTTTTTACTGAAACTATTAAACTGCTCAGGATAACCAGTGTCGATTAATAAATAACCTTTATCCAGCTTTATTAGGTAGTTGTTATTTACTCTGTTTCCAACGTTAATAATTTCCATAATTCCTTTTCCCCCTTTTTTTATCTTGCCAGTGGTTAAAAAGCTCCAATATCTATCTCCCCAAAAATAAAAGCGAGGCAAATAGATTATTAAACCACCACATATGGCTTACTAATCTAAAAGTCTCGCTCCTTTAAGTTACCCTTAAAGTAAATAAAACCAGGATTTCTCCAGCATGTTGATTTTATTTTTGGCTTAGCCGCAGCTACTCCCTTTTAGCAAATATTTATAATTTAATACTCGAATTAAATTAACATAGATTAGGTTAACTGTCAATCCCTTACTCTACGGGCATATTGGCAAAATTGATTATACTTTCCCATTGCCAGAGGCTAACCGGCACAACTGAAAGTCTAGGTAATCTTACTAATTCCCAATCTGGAAATTTTCCGCTTTCTTTTATTTGTTTTAAAGTTACCGGATTAAGGAGTTTTTCGGTGGGGGTTACTTTAAACCTCCATTCCTTATGCTGTTCATCATAATAAGGATGGCTGGTAATTTGAGCAACACCAATTACCGCACGTTCTTTTCCGGTATGGTATATAAAGGTTAAGTCTCCCAACTCGATTTTCTTAATGTTTTTTATAGCTGCCGGAGCTTTAACTCCATCCCAAATTGCTTCTTTTTCTCCAATAAGATCATTCCAAGAATAATCATCTGGTTCAGTTTTGAGCAACCAATATGCCATTTAATAATCCCCTCTTAATTTTTATATTATACTTAGCATAAGTTAAAGCAGGCCAAATTATAAGTGTTATTTAAATGATAGGGTCATATTATAAACAAACTTTGATTTACCATTTATTATAGTGGACTCTATCTTCTTTATATCTGTTTATGGGCGGTTTTTCTTCATCAGGGTATCCTAAAGCTATAAGGGCAAAAGGAATTACGTACTCAGGTATGGAAAAAAGTTGGCGTAATCCCTCTACCCGTTCATGGCGAGGATATACCCCGAGCCAGACACTGCCTAATCCTTTATGAGTTGCTGCTAACAGGATGTTTTGGGTCGCGGCCGCACAGTCTTGAATCCAATAATCTATATCATATTTATTTAAGCTCATATCAGCACAAACTAGTATGGCCAGGGGTGCTTGTTTAAGCATTTGCGAATATTGATGGATTGCCGGGATTTTATCTAGTATTTCCCGTTGGGTAATTACTACGAATTGCCAAGGTTGTTCATTCCCGGCCGATGGAGCAGCCATTCCCGCTTCTAATAATTGTTTTACTATTTCATCAGAAATAGGTTGATTAGTGAACTTTCTTATACTGCGTCGTTTTAATATAATCTCCATAATTGTTTATAGCCTCCTTGTTAAAACTGCTGCTATTTATTAGCCTTTCCCCCCTTTACAGTATTTCAATCTTATTAAACCCCTTCCCTACCCTATTACGTACATGTTTGTATAGAAATAGAGGGGAGGACTATATTATTGAATGAACTCTTTTAGATAAATATATACATATACATCTATGAAAGAAACGGAGCGGGGGTAATTGATTTTTAATATTCTTTTCATTAGATCAGATTCATGGGAATAGACTTTCGCTATAATTTCTTCAAAATCGCTTTTATCGATACAGGAAGCTACAATTTCTGAAATTGTTTTAAATGTTTCATCCTTCTTGGCTATAATTGAGCGCAGGTAAGTAATTATATTATCTTGCCCAATTACCGGGAGACCATGACTAATAGCCAGTACATCTATTCCCCCCGCCTCGGCCAGTTGCAGCATCTTCATCATTCCCAGATGGGTATCTTTTATACTTCCGTCCAGAATGTCATTAGGGTTTAGAAAACCGATTAGGTCACCGGCAAACATTATTCCTCTCTCAGGTACATAAAAAGCGAGGTGATCATTCTGATGTCCGGGGGTATCAAGCGCCCAAAGATGGTCACTTAAAGGCCAGCCTTTAAATATAATATTTCCCCATGAGAGCTCCCGGCTTTCCTCATAGTTTAAAAAATGTCCATTTTTTTTAGGGGGGTAAATACGGCCAATATTCATGTAGCACATGCTTAGACTTGTGAGATTTAAGATAAGCCGGAACATTAGAGGGCAATATATCTGTATAGATTGTACCAATTTAATCAGGGGTGGACTGAGCATTCCTGTACGGCCAAAAAAGCCCGCCACTCCAAAAACCTTGACCATCTCAGCTGTGATCTCGGTATAATTGCGTTTAAGATTATTAATTCGTTCTGCTACCAGAGGATGGAAGATTACCCGGAAGTTCTTACCGGCTACAATTCCACTGTTGGCACTATGGTCCAAATGAGAATGAGTAACGAGTACATCGTATTCTGGAAAAGGCAGATGCTCTCTAATTTGTTTAAGTCTTTTTTTCCCGCAGCCCGGATCGATCATATAATTTTTATTATCTATTTCCAAGAAAAAAGTATTCGCAATTGCGGCTCCTTTACCCTCTTCCCTTATATCAGTGATAAAGGACATTCCACGTTCGGCCAGATAACTCGTAATTTTAGGAAATTTTTCTTTATTCATAAATGATTTAAATATTGATAGTAATCAAGCACCATCAATACTTATAAATCCTTTCCCAATCTTAACAACCTTCTATAATCCATTATGGCACTAAAATAACATTTATTCAGCTAAATAATAAATTCTGCCGCTTGTTATATACTTCATATTAAATTATGATATTCCCGTCTTCCATCCACAATAGCATATATAATAACTAACTTATCTTCCTCATTTATCTTATAAAAAACAAGATGCCTTTCGACAATCACCACTCTATACCCTTGCTTTTTTAAAATCGAGTATCTAGGGGTACTTCCCGACTCTGGCAACTCTTGGAGACGATTGATCGCTGTTTCAATCTTATCCAGATATTCTAGTGCAATATCAACATTACCAGAATCATCTGCAATATAAAAAATTATTTCCCGGAGCTGTTCCTCGGCTTTATCCGTTCGTAAGATTTTATACTTCATCTTTCTTCCTTTCCAATAAAGATACACGAAGATCGTCAAAGGAATCCTGCATTGGTGTTATCCGTCCATTTTTCACATCATCTTCCGCTTCTGCAAGGGTTCTGAGTAGCTCCAGCTCAGATTTCATCTGGTAGTAGTCCTGCAATCCAAGCACAACTGTATCTCCTCGTCCATTTACGGTAATAATAACTGCTTCCCGTGATTCTTTGCACAGCTTGGAAATTTCACTATAATGATTTCTTAAATCTGCTGACGGTCTGATGGATACTTTCATAGGATTACCTCTCTTCAATATGTTTCATAGTCATATTATATCTTAATACGACTATGCGTTCAAATATTTATCCTTTTCTCGTTTAAATTCAAGCTACCTTACTCCCCCTGCACGTTTTAACCCTGTTTTAAGATTATTATTCACCTAATATCTCTTGTAAAAACTTTTCTCTATTTTGTAAAAAATATTTTGTTATTTGATAATGGTCGGTCATTTCATAATCTATCTCTTGGATTTGGCCATAATCAAAAGTAAAGATAGTGGCATTAGGATAACCTAGAAGAATTGGAGAATGGGTAGCAATAATAAATTGGCTATTACCTGATAAGTTTAAATCATGTAATATTTTTAAAAATGAAAGTTGACGTTGAGGTGATAATGCGGCTTCCGGTTCATCTAATAAATAGATAGCTTTATCTTTAGCCTTAAATCGGTTGGTAAAAAGAGATAAAAATGATTCGCCATGTGATTGCTGGTGTAAGGAACGCCCGCCATATGCATCATATGTCCCCACTTCGTCAATATGAGAAGCAAAATTGTAAAAAGATTCGGCCCGCAGAAAGAAACCCTTGGTGACTTTAGGCATCCACGCAAGCCTGATATATTCGCCCAGTGCTGATTCACAAGCGTGTAAATCATAATAATTATTACGTCCGCCCCCGGCTGTATTAAATTCGCATTTATCAGCAATTGCCTCTAATAAAGTAGATTTTCCCGAACCGTTTTCCCCGACGAAAAATGTAACTGGTTTATTAAAACCTAATTGGTGCAGATTTTTAATAGCCGGGATAGAAAAAGGATAGTCATTAAAAGATAAAATGCGTTCCCGTTGTAGTTCAATTCTTTTTAGGAACATATGAAATCACCCACAATCTCTTTTATTGTATTAGTTTAGGATAGAATGTCCCTCTGCTTTTTGTTCAATTAATTAACTAGAAATTCTGCTGCCAAATAATAAGTATTAGAATAACATAACTCGCTAAAATCAGAAATGTTTTTAATAATACGGTATTCTCCTGCATCAAGATGACCATAAAGCCAATCCCACTCAACTGCCCATTCACTATCTTGGCCCGAGGCTAGAGGATAGCCAATATCATCAAATCCATAATTACCCTCTATGGTAACCGGAACCTGATACCAGTTCCCTTTAACTCTCCTCTCTAAAGTAAAAAATTCGCCATAAATACACTCACTACCGGAATTATTCTTAAATATCACGGTGAGACTGGTAGGAGAAGCTGTATCCTCTTTTACCGTCATAATAACATCATCAAGGTTATTGACCGTATCATATGTCGTAAGTTGCCAGTCAGTAGTATCAATAGATTGATGGGCGGGAGCTTGATTTAGGGGAGCCTCTTTTTCGGCCGTATCATCTAATTTTGTGCATCCTGATAAGAGGATAAAAACTATAACCATATAAACTAATAAGTGGAGGGATTTTTTCATACCATCACTCTTTCAATTAAATTCATGATTTACTCATATATCCCTTACTACGGCTAGGATCAGCAATCCTTACATCTATTTACTTTTACATGCAATTAAATTACTATGTTTTACTACTAAACTTATTATATTAAGGTGTAGTGTAAAATGGAAAACGGACGAAATCAACTTATAAATTCCGTCCGTCTCCTTTATTTTAAGAGCTTTTTTTAATAATCAAAATTACATTTCTGCAGTTGTCAATTGCCGTTCATGTGCTATGGCTACTCTACGCAGTTCCTCTTGCGTTGACGGAGGTGTCAGTAAACTTACCACTATACATAAAATAAAGGAAAGTGGAATAGCAAAGGCACTTTGAGACAGTGGTGGTAAAGAGGTTCCCAGGAATAAAGCCAGCCAGGTCCCGGCCCCGCCTATTAATCCTGCTAAAGCCCCATATTTATTCATTCTCTTCCACCATAAACCTAGTAATAATGGAGCCGCAACTCCTGAAGCTAAAACTCCCATGGCCGATGCGTATAAAATAGTTAATAAATCCGGTGGGTTTAGAGCTAGTAATGCTGAGATAACCCCAAACACAATAATTGCCCACATACTTAGTTTTCTTACCTTTTTATCATCTGTATCAGGTTTAAGGGTCTGGATCAGGTCATAAGATACCGCGGAGCCAATTGATAATAACATTCCCGAGACGCTAGACATAACGGCCGCAAAAACCCCGGCATAGGTTACGGCTTGGAACCAGGGAGGGAAAAGATAGTCAATAACATCCATGAAGACATAATCTGAGGCAGCTCCTAACTCGGCTCCGCCATGAATAAGAACTCCAACGGCTGGAACAATAATATTAGCTGCAACTGCAAATCCGCCTATTAATAGTGCTCCAACAGCTAATCCTATTCTTCCGGACCTTTCATTTTTGGCCGTAAATACTCGCATTATGGAATGTGGTAAACAAGCATTTACAAATAACCAACCCATAAATCCTCCCACAAAAGAAATCCACGGGTAACTGGGCGTATTATTCATACTCCACTGGGGCCTTAACTCTACAGCGGTTGAATATAGTTCGGTAATGCCTCCAACTCCTTTCACACAGAATATACAGGCTAAGGTAAGTACGAATAACATTGCAAAACCTTGGAAAAAGTCGGTTAAAGTTACAGAATACATACCACCAATGGCCGTATAAAAAATATATACGGCAGCAATAAGTAAAACACCCCATATGTATGGTAATCCTAAAATTTTCTCCCCTAACATGCCGCCAACTTTCATTTGTGCTACTAAGTAAGCAGTGATTGTTGCCACTAAAACGATAGGTACTATAATATTTAGAATTTTTAGGTTATATCTTTTTCTTAAGAATTCTGGAACGGTTGCCAGTCTCATATTTCTTAAGGGACCTGCCACCAAAATAGAAGCCAGAAACATTCCTGTTGCAGTTCCAGCACACATGGTACACATAAATCCCCAACCTGCACTATAAGCAATTCCGAAATTACCCATTAATGCCCCTCCGGAATTAAAGGCTGCAAAAATACATACGGCATTTACCACCCAACCTACAGAAGAGCCTGCGGTAAGGTATTCATGAGAGGAAGAGTTTTTACTCATTTTAAGAGAATAGAGTCCTAACCCTATACAAATCATAAAATATAAGATAACAACTATCAAAACCATTGTTTGTAAACTGCTCATAATAGTATCTCCCTTTCTAAAACTAATCTTTTAATAACAATGCATCAATTAATGCTAAAGTCGGTGCAACAAATAAGATTACACAAACAAAAATAAGTTGAATGGCGGTTCCGCCAGCAGTAGATGAATAATAAACCCAAGGAGTGAACATTATTATTTCTAAGATTAAGATAGCTATTATAAATGCTAATGGCCTTTTTCTTACTTTAAAGAATCCTCTAGTTTCAACTTCCTTATTTTCCACTGTAAACTGCTCCTTTCTATATCCCCAACTCATTTCATTCTCATAAAAAAATAAAGAAATGACAATTTTAGATTCGGTAGTCCCAAACAGGCGCCTGATATACACCTCTGTGAGCATTAATATATAATATTGTGTTTGTTAGCTGCAAATGTTAATTCTTCCCTAAATTGGGGATGGGCAATGCTTATAAGTGATTTGGCCCTGGTGGGTAAATCTTCTCCAAATAAGTTAACACATCCAAATTCTGTAACAACGTATTGTATATCTGACCTTAATGCCGTAGTTGCGCCGCCAGGAGGTAAATCCAGAACAATCCTTGATTCTAATTCGCCCGATTTATTTAGAAATGAAGATGGCAATGCTATAAAAGATTTTCCATTTTTTGAATTAGTAGCTCCTCTTACAAAATCAACTTGGCCACCAGTTCCGCTAAAATGCCTAAATCCAATATTTTCTGAACATACTTGTCCGCCTAAATCTATACTTAAAGCATTATTGATGGAAATCATATTATCGTTTTTAACAATCATTTCTACATTGTTAGTTATACTATAAGGGGCAAAGTATAATTGTTTATTATCAGTACAATATTCGTAATGTTCTTTGCTACCCAAGGCAAATCCACAAACACTTACCCCCGGCATAAAATTCTTTCTGCTGTTATTAATAACGCCAATCTGATGAAGGTAGGCCATGGACTCGGTAAACATTTCTGAATGAACCCCCAGATTTCTTTTGTGCTTAAGTCCATATCCAACCGCATTAGCCAAGCCGCCCAAGCCTAATTGAATAGTTGCACCGTCCGGAATTAAATCAATTATATAATTGGCGATAGATTGATCAGTTTGGGTAATTTCAGTCATGGGGTATTCTGGGACCGGTTGATTATACTCAACCAAAGCATTAATTCTATCGATATGAACATATAAGCTCTCATGACCAAATGCCCGGGGTATGTTTTTATTTACTTGGGCGATTAGCTTTCTCGAACTTTCTACCAAAGCCGGCATAAATCCGGCCCCGATTGCTCCGATATTACAAAAACCATTTTCATCGGGGGGAGAAACATGTATCATTCCCACATCCGGTTTTACCCTGGTTAACATATATCTTAGATAGTTATTAAACTGCATCGGTACAAAGGTTACATTTTTTGCAGTATAACCTTTTCTTTCATAACCTCCAAAGAAAAATGCCCTATATCTAATTTGTTCCGGGCTTAAACCCTCATCATCCAAAGGAATATAATCTGTAATTAAGTTGCCCTCCAATGAAATCCCCTTTAACCCGCCTTTTTTTATCTTATCGAACATAGCATTTAAGGGGGCTGTAGCGATAGCTAATCCTCCCAGTGCAACTACATCATTATCTTTAACACAAAAATCAATAGCTTCATCTGCTGTCATTACTTTATTTTGATAGCTTTTAACCCAGTTCAATTGGCTTTAGTCTCCTTCCTTCCTATTTTCCTCTAAATACCGGAATTCTTTTTTCGTAAAAAGCCCTGATACCTTCTTTATAATCTTGGGTGTACCCACAAGCTACTTGGGATGCAATTTCTTTTTCTGTATATCTTTCATAGGTATCAAACTGACTTGCATAGACCAAAGACTTAATTAATTCATATGATTTAGCGGGCCCTTGGGCAAGCTGGACGGCTAATTTTTCTGTTTCTGGGGCTAGATCTTCCATTAAACATACTTGGTAAACAAAGCCTAAATCTTTCCCTTCTTCTGCCGTAACTGGAGTTCCTAACATTGTTAAGTGCCGGGCTTTGTTTATCCCTACTGCCCTGGTTAACAGATATAATCCTCCTGCATCAGGAATAACCCCAATATTTACAAAAGATTGCATAAATTTTGCGTTGTCGGCTGCAATACAAAAGTCGCATGCTAAAGCTATATTAAAAGCAGCACCGGCAACCGCACCAGCCACCGATGCAATAACGGGTTTTTTAGATTTAATAATATTACGGGATATTTGGCTAATTAAATCTGCGGTAGTGCCAAAGACAACTCGTCCTTCTTCCATGGCTTTTAACATTTCGCCAATATCGCCGCCGCCACTGAAAGCTTTTCCATTAGCATTGATTATAATAACCTTAATGTTGTCGTCTTCTTCAGCTACTTCCAATGCAGCTAATATATTGCGAGACATAGTTTCATTAAATACATTAAATTTGCTTGGAACATTAAGGGTGATTGTTGCTATTTCGTCTTTTGTTGAATATAAAATACTGTCAAAATTCATATTAATTATCACACCTTGTAAACTTATTATTAATTATTAGGAGAGGTGCTTTTTTATCAGCTCCAGCCCTATATCTTGGTAAAATATTTATTTCCAATAGATAAATAAAAGGAATAATACTCCCGTCTAACCCCCTTTTTGGACTTATTTGATTACCCTATTTTTAATTATCAGTAAACAGTGCACATATTTACTAATGTAGAACAATGTATTTGCAATAACTATGCCAATAACCCTGGTTTCCCGAGCAATAAAAAAGGAAGGATTATTAGCTGTCATCTAACCCTTCTTTTCCATTTATGTTTCATATTATGTTTCATAATTTATTTTGCATGATACTACCTTACAGAAGTTTCATAAGTAATTATTGACTTTTTACGCTCAAAAACGTCTAAAACTGTTCATAGATGTTTAAATATGATTAAAAATACCATATAATTAAAATCATAAATCTTGGCTTCTTTTAACTTACCGTTACTTTTACCCCTATTTTTAGCAGAAAGCAGGCGGGTCAGCAATGAACAAAATGAATATTGAACAATTAAATTTGGATTATGACATGCTGGTAAAGATATTAGATAATACTTTCGGCAATATTTATGTAACAGATGCTCAAGGAAAAGTATTATTTGTAAATGATAATGTTGTTAAGGACTTTGGAATGAGCCGCAGCGAAATCATGAATTCCCGCACCCAGGATTTAATTGATAAAGGGGTTATTAGTAAGTCTACCTCTCTGGAAACAATTGAGAAAAAAGGTGTAGCAATAGGTACAGTCACAACTCAAACAGGTGAAGAATTGCTTAACTTTAGTAAGCCGATTTTTGATGAAAAAGGTAATGTATCGATAGTCATGACCTTTGGACAACAAAGATCTTTAATGAATAATTTTATGGAAGCTATTGAAAATGAACAAGCACGAACAGCTATATATAAAGAAGCTTTGACCAGAGTAAGTGGAGGGAAAAAGGAAGTTGTGGTAGCTAGTCCTATCATGAAGAATCTCTTTAGTAAAATAGATAAAGTAGCTAAGACAGACGGCACTATCATACTATATGGTGAAAGCGGAGTAGGAAAAGACGTTATTGCCAATTATATTCATAATAATAGTCTTAGAAAAAATGAACCATTCATCCCGGTTAATTGTGCTGCCATTCCCATGGAACTGATGGAATCGGAATTTTTCGGCTATGAGAAAGGTGCTTTTACCGGGGCCCAAAGCAAAGGTAAGGCAGGATTATTTGAACTGGCCGATAAGGGAACGGTATTTCTTGATGAAATAGGTGAACTTCCCCTTGCCATTCAAGCTAAGTTTTTACGAGTTATAGAAACAGGAATTGTTACACGTATCGGCGGCAACAAACAAATTAAAACTAATGTGCGGCTCATAACCGCCACTAATAGAAACTTGCAGCAGATGATTAGGGAAAATACTTTTAGAGAAGATTTGTTTTTCAGACTAGATGTACTTTCCTTTCTTATACCCCCATTAAGAGAAAGGACCGAGGAAATACCAATATTCATAGAACATTTTCTCGAAATATTTAATAGAAAATATGCTCAAAATAAATCATTTTCATCTAAGCAAATTGAAGATTTTATGGGATATGAATGGAGAGGAAATATAAGAGAATTAAAGAACGTTGTGGAAAGAATGGTGCTCATTTCTGATGATGAAACAATACTGAGTCATAAGCCCTTAAGGGCAGCTGTAAATAATCCAGATATTCTAGCCCCGAATACGATTAGTAAGAAAGAAAATCCTAACCTCATAGACCTTTATAAAGAGGAAGAAAAAAGGAAGATTTTGAATGTATTGCTTTCAGTAAATGGGAATAAGACCAAAGCCGCCAAAATATTAGGCATATCTCGAGGGAGACTATATAAGCTATTAAACGATTATTAAGAATGCAATATACTATGCCCTCTCCCCTTTTTCCACCAGGTGCTTCCAATACCTTTGGGGCATAAAGTTTTTTTGCAGTTTAGGATTGAGTCGGTTGGAGATGGCGATGCTGTCATAATATTGCTGCCAGAGTTTTTGATAATACTGTTCTTCTGCCTCCAGCTTCAATTTATGTTCCAGGGTAAAGGTCGTGGAGAACCATTCATTCTGGTTATATACTACGGCCAGGTTTCTTTTTAAATCATGGATAATCCAATTTTGATCAGCCATTCTATCCGCAAAATGTGGAGCTATAAGTTCAGCAATATTATGGTCAGGCTCCAGGGCTGCATAGTAAATATTATTTTTATATAGTTGAAAACGGATCAGGCCTAGCATGCGGTGCCGTTCGGTTCGTACTTTATGGCATAGGCGGTGAATTCTATGGACTCTTTCGTCAGTAAGGCGCAGGTCAATAGTAGAGCCTAATCTCCAACCTATACGCAAGTATTCATATATCCAGATACCGTTCTGGGGATGTTCACTAAGGTAAGCATAATAAGTATTCTTAAGCGCCGACCAGCTTATTTTGGAATAAATAGCCTCATAAACTTTAGCAGCTTTTGTCTCATCAGTTACAATTTCATATTGCTCGGTAAAAAGTTGAAAATCAGCAGTTCCCTGGGGCAGAAGCTGTTGGGGAACTTCCTTATTATAATATATCTCATATATGGCAGTTAACAGACCATTAAAACTCCCATCATAGATATAATAAAGCATTTATAATTCTCCCTTAATTACGGATAAGGCAGTTTCAGCAGATATAGGTTCAGGCCCGGAGGAAAAAAGAGTTAATTGTTCATAACGGTCATTATCGGTTGTTTTATCCTGTTCTGGCGGTTTAGTTAAAGCTAAACGGGGGCGCAGTAAATGTTCTTCCAGCTTGGTTGCTCCGGCATATTGGCCCCGGCAGGTAATGAAATATTGAGCTCTTTTCATTACTACTCCTATGCGTTTCAAATCTTCAAAGCCTAAAGACCCCATGCGTCTGGCCACGATAATTCTTTTAGCCGACTTTACGCCTAATCCCGGTACTCTAAGCAGTTTTTCATATTCTGCTTTATTAATTTCCACCGGAAAGTAGTGGAGATTACGCAGAGCCCAGTCGGTTTTGGGATCATAATCTTCAGCAAAATTAGGGCTCTTTTGGTCTAACAACTCGTCGGCTTTAAAACCATAAAATCTTAATAGCCAGTCGGCTTGATACAGACGGTGTTCCCTTAATAAGGGCGGTTTGGTAATCTGGGGCAGATTAGGATGCGTTGCTACAGGAACATAAGCCGAATAATATACTCTTTTTAAACGAAATTGACGGTACATATTTTCCGAAAGCTTGATTATATTCAGGTCATGGTCGGGAGTAGCCCCTACAATTAGTTGGGTAGTCTGTCCCGCCGGAACAAACATAGGGGCATATCTAGATGTTTTGCGTTCTGCATGTTGGGCAGTTATTTGTGAGGTCAAGTATGACATAGGTTTTATAATGGCATCTTTCTTTTTCTGGGGAGCTAAAAGTTTAAGTCCCTGACTAGAAGGAAGCTCTATATTAACACTCATACGGTCTACATATTGCCCAGCTTCTTCAATTAAACGATTATCCGCACCGGGGATAGCTTTCACGTGAATATAACCATTGAAACGATGTTCCTGGCGCAGCTTTTTTACGGTTTGCACCAGAGTCTCCATGGTATTATCAGGATTAGAAAAAATGGCAGTACTTAAAAATAATCCTTCTATATAGTTACGACGGTAGAAGTTCATGGTCAAATCGCATATCTCATCCGGGGTAAGAAAAGCTCGGGGAATATCGTTTGATACACGATTGACGCAGTAGGAACAATTATATACACAGTTATTAGTTTGCAGTATTTTTAATAGTGAAATACAGCGGCCATCATCTGACCAACTGTGACAAATACCGCTAGGGGCACTATTGCCAATACCCCCCGCCTTATTAGTCCGTTTACTGCCACTGGAAGAACAAGATACATCATATTTAGCTGCATCAGCTAATATTTTAAGTTTATCAATAACATCCATACTTGTTACCTCGAACATATTTTCTGTTAAAAAAATAATAACATAAAATAACTTCAAAAAACATATGTTCGGTAAAATAATTGCTGTTATTTCCTGCATTTCAAGGGGCAAATAAACCTCTGGAATGGTATAGAAAACTATGCTATTATGTTCTTTAATTTATGTTATATATACTACTGAAAAATATTAACACGTTTTTATAGGAGAAATTTCAATATGTTTAGCAAACTTCGCCAGATTAATCCCGTAATTATTCTTGTATCTGTACCGTTTTTTTGGGGTATAAACTTTACCGTAATGAAAGTAGGTTTGCAAAGTCTTGCCCCCATGTCTTTCAATACCAGCCGTTTAATAATAGCCAGTATACTTAGCTGGATTTTAGTCTGGGCTTTCAAGGCTTATAAACCAATGGCCTGGAGTGATATGCCGGCTATCTTCTCAGTTAGTGTTTTAGGCTTTGCCATTCCCCAAATAGGAATTACCTGGGGAGTAAACTATACTACTGCCGGAAACAGTTCTCTGATTATGGCCTTAATACCTATCAGTGTTTTGCTTATAAATGTAATATTAGGCAAAGAAGCCGTCAATAAATGGGGTATACGAGGTATAATATTATCTTTTATCGGGGTAATTCTAGTTATTTTAGGCAGCGGCTCCGGTCTTAAAATCTCCAGTTCTGATTTGATAGGCGTAACTATACTGCTAGTGGCCCAGTTTTTTGCCGCATATTTCACGGTTTTTTCTAAACCCTTGGTAGAAAAATATTCGCCTTATCAAGTGATTGCTTATGCTATGACTATTTCATCTTTATTATTCCTGCTCATATCAGTTAGAAGCTTGGCCGATATTAATTGGATTCAATTACCTGGTTCAGCATGGGTTAGCATTTTATATTCGGGAATATTTGCTTTGGCGGCAGGAAATTGTATTTGGGTCTGGGCAGTCAAGAAAATCGGTTCTACTAAGACCGCAGTATTTAATAACCTTACTCCGGTCTTTGCTATAATTACCGGCTGTTTCTTTTTACAGGAAACCTTTGGATGGTCCCAATTAGCCGGGGCTTTTGTAATTCTGATAGGACTTATTATTACTCAAAGAAAACAAAGAATCCCTAAAAACCTTCCACTAAAAGCTAACCACTAAAATATATTAATATAACTTGGCACAAAAAAGGGCGATCCTTAACCTTATTTTAGATTTAGGACCGCCCTTTATCATTTTTAAGTGAAATATTGGCCGTAGGTTCTATTCCGCCCGTACTTCCAGCATTCTTTGTTCGTTATTGCCTAGCTTTCTCATCTCATAAAGTACAAAGCCGCCGGTTAAGACGATAGATAATATATCTGCAATCGGTGCGGTTCTCCATACTCCATCTATACCCCAAATATCAGGCAAAATAAGCAGTAAAGGTATAAAGATTAAAACTTGTCTGGATAAGCTAAGAATAGCGGCTTGTATAGGTTTGCCGACCGCCTGAAAATAATTGGAACCCACAATTTGAAAACCGGCCACAAATATTGCCCCAAAATAAACTAACATGGCATCCACAGTCATAGCTACTAAAGCCGGCTCATCCTTGGTAAACATACCTACTAACTGGGTAGGCCAAAGATAAACAATTATAAATCCCAGGCAGGAGATGCACATAGCCCATAATACTGCAATTTTCAAAGTTTCCTTAACTCGCCCATATTGTTTGGCCCCATAATTAAAGCCAATAATCGGCTGGGCTCCCTGGCTTACTCCTAAAATAGGCATAATAAGCAGAGTGCCGATACTAAAAATAATGCCTATGGAGGATAAGGCCATATCTCCACCGTAAGTCATCAGGGTACGGTTTAATATTAATTGCTGTACACTGCTGGCTACCTGTAAAGCAAAAGGTGCAAAACCTATGGCCATAATACTGAATAAAATAGGCAATTCCAGCTTGAAATTCTTAACTTTTATTTTTACTATACTTTTATTGGTAAAGAAATAGCTTAAAACCCAGGCTGCGGAAATAAATTGAGCAGTTATGGTAGCTAAAGCTGATCCTTTAATTCCCCAGGCAAATATAAATATAAAAACATAATTGAGAATTATGTTAAAAAAGGCTCCTATTAATTGGGTATACATAGCCATTTTAGGGTTGCCCTCGGCCCTGATGAAATTATTCATACCCATGCTAAGGGAAGCAAATACTGAACCCAACATAATAATTTGCACAAAATCTTTGGCTAAAGGCAGTAGATTAGGACTGGCACCAAAGAAAATTAACACCGGTTCGGTATATAGAAAAAATATAGTAGCAAAAAAGGCGGGCAATAATATTAACATCAAGGTAGCATTGCCGGCTATCTTCTCCGCTTCTTCGTGTTTCTGTTCCCCTAAACGAATAGAGATTAGAGCAGTGGCACCTACTCCAATCAGGATAGCAACTGCGAAAAGGATAATCATAATAGGAAAGGCTACCGTGGTGGCAGCTATAGCATCTGGCCCAATTCCCCGCCCTACAAATATCCGGTCAATTACATTATAAAGTGAATTAACTATCATTCCCACAATAGCAGGCAGCGAAAAACTCCACAATAAACTCGCTATACCTCTATTGCTCATTTCTTGTGCACGATCCATAAAATTACTCCTTTAATATCTATAAACTTTTAAGTGCCTAATAGTATATTATAGCCTCAAATAGATCATCATTCAATATATAAAAGGCTGTATTTTGATGCGGCAGGGGGCCTATAAGCACAGTGTTCAGCCGGGTAAAGTTTAAAATAGTATTGCAGTTTTACTATTATATGAGCTATTATTTGCAAGGATGGGAAGTTTATCATAATTAATAATTTTTTGTCGATATAAGACTTTTGGTTTAGAAATTAAAATAAATTAGTCAAATTTTAAATTTTAGTGGAGGTAATAGTCGATGGAGACTGAAAAACTAATTCATATTATGGATGTGGCCCAGGGTAAAGCCCCAGCCGATTTGTTAATTCGTAATGCTCAAATGGTGAACGTTTTTACCAAACAAATCGAAGCAGTGGATGTGGCTATTGCTGCCGATACCATAGCTTGGATAGGAAAAATTAGCGACGCCAAACCCCGTCCTGCAGCAGTCATTTATGATGCCGCCAAAAAATTCCTAATTCCCGGATTGATTGATGCTCATTCTCATATAGAAATGTCTTTTATGTCGGCCGTTCCCTATGCCAAAACAGTTATTAGCCACGGTACTACCGCAGCTATTCTAGATATGCATGATGTATGTAATGCCGGTCTTAAATGTATGCATAGCTTTGCCCGGGAAGCCGCAACAACTCCCTTAAAATCCTTTCTGATGATTCCTCCCTGTGTTCCTGGTACTCCTACTTTAGAAGAAGCCGGGGCTAATATGACTTTAGCAGATATTAAAGAAGCTATAGAGTTGCCTAATGCTTGGGGAATTGCTGAAACTATGGATTTTAACCGGGTATTAGAACGAGAAAACGAAATGTTGTCCATATTAGCTTGGGCCCGGCAGCAAAATTTACGCATTGACGGCCATTGCCCCGAGCTGGTAGGTGATGATTTACAAGCCTATATGGCCTTGGGAATTTTAAGTGATCATGAATCAGTTACCCTAGAGGAAATGTTGGAAAAATACCGTTTAGGCATGAAAGTAATACTTAGGCGTGGTTCTTTAGAAGAACCGGTACGGGCTGGTGATTTTGTAGCAAGACTGGCTGATACTAGTAATGTTCTTTTAGCTACTGATGGTTGTATATTTTTAGATGAAATGCTGGATAACGGCCATATGAACCGGGCTCTAAAAGCTATAGTATCTGAAGGCGTTGACCCGGTTACTGCTATTCAGATGGCTACTATTAATGTAGCCCGGGCTTATGGTATTGATCATAAAATTGGCTCTATCGCCCCGGGACGCCAAGCAGATTTGGTAATAGTAAATGATTTAACTGATTTTGATATTGAAGCTGTATTTATAGAGGGAAAACAATTTGACCTTAATACCGTAACTATCCCCCCTTACCCTTATCCAAATGAAGTATTGAACACTATTAAATTAGCTGAAGTAGGCCCGGAAGATTTTAAAATTAAGACTCCCCTTGCAGCTGGTGAAGTTAAAGTGCGGGTAATGACTATCATTGAGGGAACCGTTGCTACTTGTGAAGAGCATGAATATTTACCGGTGGAAAATGGCTTTTTACAAACTGATATAAGCCGTGATTTATTGAAGGTGGCGGTATTTGACCGTTATCAGGAATCAGGACACCATGCCCTGGGCATTGTACGAGGTTTTGGTTTTACTAAGGGTGCTTTCGGGGGGAGCGTGGGCCAGGACAGCCAAAACTTAGTAGTTGTCGGGACTAATGATGAAGATATGGCTCTGGTAGTCAACACTATACGAGAAATGCAAGGCGGAATAGCAGCGGCTGCAGACGGAAAAGTAATTGCCCGGGTAAAACTGCCTATTGCCGGTATCATGAGCGATATTGAACCGCGGGAACTACAGCAAGAATTTAAAAAGCTCCATGAAAGCCTGGCTGATATAGGCAGCAAGCTTAATAACCCCTCTTTTAACTTATCATTATTGCTTACTTGTGCTGTAATACCTGAATTGAAAATTACTAATCGAGGATTAGTAGATGCCCTTTCCGGCCAGTTTGTACCTTTATTTTTAGAATAGTGATTCAACTGCGAGAACCTCCATTTATACATTCAACTAACGAATAATACCTTTTTACAGTGGAATCAATAGTTATTTTATATCACCCCTATTGGTAAGGTCTAATGAAAAATATATAACTAGAAAGGATGTTAGATGTAATGTCTACCCAAGATTTTGTTAGTATTATTGGAGCCCTTTCGGATGCTATTGCCTCAGGTTTAATTGCCCTTTATTATGGATTTTTAGCTTTTCCCACTGGTATTGGTTTTGCAATAGCAGCTTTGCTGGCAGTAGTATGGGGCATGGCTACCCCGATCTCATTTCAGGCTGAAACTATAGTTCTGGCCGGGAGCATGGGCAAAAATCTCCGGGAACGCATATCGATTGTTTTACTTTGCGGTATAACTATGACGGTGCTGGGTGTTTTAGGCTTATTGGGGGCTATAGTAGATTACATAGGCGAAATAATTCTAGCCGGTATGTTAGCTGGAGTAGGGGTTATATTAGTTAAAACCAGCATTGAAATTGCCCGGGATAATTTGAAAGCTGGTATAGGATCATTTGTTTCAGCATTGCCGGTATGGCTTTTAACCGAAAATTTAGCTTATACGGTAGTAGTTTCATTAATCGTAGGAACCTTAGTCCATCATTTAATAAAAAAGGATTTTAACCCATTGCCGGAAGAAGTAACTGAAGATGATACTCCCCGGACTTTTATGGAAAATATAAAAAATCAATTAATAGTACAAAAACCTATTATAAACTCCTGGCGCATATGGAAAGCCGTTTTTGCTTTAATTGCATTACAGATAGGTACTTTCATAAGTTATGGTACTATTACTGCCTCCATGGCTAACACCGGATTTTCAGTTGATAAACTAACTATTATGTCAGGTTTAGCTCAGGTAGTCAGCTCTATTTTTGGGGGAGCTCCCCTTTCCCCTATCGTATCAATTACTGCTGTTGCCGATCATCCTGTAGCTGCCGGGGTAGTTTTTATGGCTATAATGGCTTTTATCCTTCTGTTATTCTTACTGCCCAAAATAGGTAAATTAATTCCGGTAGGGGCTACGGCCGGATATCTTTTCATAATCGGTGCTATCATTGTTATACCGGAAAATTTAATAGCAGCCGTACAAGATGGCAGTATGGTAGGTATTATCACTTTTGTTATAACTGCAATATCTGATCCTTTTATCGGGATGCTGGCGGGAATTTTAACTCAGTTAATCATGTAATTTAATCAATGGATTAAAAAATCTAAGAGGTGAAAAAAATGTCCCTTAATAAAGATAAAACCTATACATTGGAAATTGCCGGCTTAACCCGGCATCTGCCGATTATTCCTATTAGTGATGAAGTCAGTATTGCCAGTTTTGTCATTTTAGGCGATACCGAACTAGTTTGCCGGGTAGCCCCGGAATTAATTAAAAAGCTGCCTCCCTTTGATGTAATAGTAACGGCGGAAGCTAAAGGTATTCCCCTGGCTTTTGAGATTTCACGGCTTCTCGGCATGAATTATATTGTAGCTAGAAAAAGTATTAAATCTTATATGGAAAACCCGGTTATAGAAGAAGTGAATTCAATTACTACCCAAAAAACGCAGATATTATCCTTAAACGGTGAAGATATAAAACAAATTAAAGATCACCGGGTAGTAATAATCGATGATGTAATTAGCACCGGGGAATCAGTTAATGCGGTGGCTAGATTAATCGAAAAAGCGGGAGGAAAAGTAGTAGCCAAAGCGGCTATTTTAGCCGAAGGAGATGCGGCCTTAAATCCCGATATTATTTATCTGGAGAAACTGCCGACTTTTTCCTCTTAATATTCTTTAAATTATTTATCTTAAGGATTTAGATAAGTAGGCAGAAACATAATCATATGGTATTCTAATATAGAAATAGCATTTTTTTCTTTGCTATTTCTATTTTTATAAGTAGGAGAATTTTAAATGGCTATTAAATTAGTGACTGACAGTACCTCTTATATTAATATGGATACTCAAAAAGACTTAGATATTAAGACTATTAATCTGAGTGTCCATTTTTCTGATGAATCTTTTGATGAAACTAAGGTTCCTTATGATTATTTTTATGAGAAAGTTGAGCAAGAAGCCACCATTCCCAGCTCTTCTCAACCAACTATCGGAGAAATGTATGAAGTTTTTAAAGAAATTATAATACGGGGTGAACAAGTTTTAGGTATTTTTATATCTTCTAAAATGAGCGGTACCTATCAGACGGCTTTAAGTGCCAAACAAATGATTTTGGAAGAGTATCCTCAAGCATTGATTGAAATATTTGACTCAAAAACTAATTGTATGGCTTTGGGTATTCAGGTAATAGAAGCTGCTATGGCCGCTAAAGCAGGTAAAAAGATGGAAGAAGTACTCGCCATCACTCAGCAGGTATCCGAAAAGGTCCATTTTTATTTTGTTCCGGCTTCCTTACAATATTTAATAAAAGGTGGCAGAATTGGGGGGGCAGCAGCTCTTATTGGTTCATTCCTCAATATTAGACCCATTCTTTACGTAAATGATGGCATGACTGATGTCCTGGATAAATTCCGCGGAACTAAAAAAGCTATAAATCATATGTTGAAAATATTGCAAGAAGATACTCAAAAATATGGTATAAAACATCTTATGGTTCACCATATTTTTGATGAGGAGCAAGGCCGTAAATTAGCGGAATATCTTAGTGAACAATATAATCGCACCGTACCGGCCCTTTCCATCGGGCCGGTTATCGGTGCTCATGTAGGTCCGGGAGCAATTGGAATTGTTTATTGTACCGAATAATATTAAGGTTATTTAATAAGCTATTTGCAAGCTAGAGCAAATAGCTTATTTTTATTTAGAAATACTGATAATCTTAGGGCAATTGGCATCATCTAAATTATAAACGTCATTTTCTCCATAAATAAATAGCCGAGTTTCTTGCTTATTTAATCGTTTTAAATGACCTTTATCCCCATTATTTAATAAAATGGTTTTATTATTTTTTTCTATATAATCGGCCAGCTTATTATAAAGGATTCGGGTGACTTTGCTGTCCAGTTCGCCATAAGAACGATTTCTTAATTCCAGCATAACTTCCAGAATATTTTTAGCCTTGGTATAGGGTCTATTGGTGGTGGCAGCGTTAAATATACTGGCCACAGCCGCAATTCTAGCATGGATGATTATTTTGGAGCCTAACAGCTTATACGGGTATCCCGTGCCGTTTAACCTTTCATGATGAGTTAGTACACCGTATAATTCTTTGTTATTAATCCAATCAGTTTTGCTGAGGATTTCTACTCCTATAACCGGGTGGGTTTTAACGATATTTAGTTCACTTTCAGTTAGCTTGCCCGGTTTTTTTAATATCTTAGGAGAAATGCGGGTTTCGCCAATATCATGCAGCATAGAAGCAATAGTGGCTTCTTTAATCAAGTTGTTATCTAAATCCAGCCAACTGGAGATTAGTACAGCTAGTATACCAGTATTGGTATGGTGCTTGTTATATTGATACTCGGTTGGGGAACTTTTAATATCCATAAAAAAGTTCAAAGAGCTGTCCAGATCAATTTTTAATAAAGCAATCAAACCGTTTACTTTAGTTAAGAATTCCTTTTGAATTGGTTTTTTATAATATCCCCTAAGTTCTATTCTATTTTGTTCATATAATAACTCATTATAAAGCGTATGGTAGTTGGTCAAGGTGGGCTTAGCTATCGGCTTAGGTTTATCCTCTTCCGGTTTAGTATTTACTTCCATAGCAATAAATACTGAATCTATATCATTAGATTTTAATCTTTGAATAAATTCTGCCGATAGAATTGAACCTTCTCTTAATAAGAGACGATCTCTTTCGTCAAATATGTTTTGAGCTATAGGCTTCCCTATAGGGAGAGAGCTTAAAGGAACTGCTTTTTTTAGCAATTTCTGGCTCCTTTCTTTAATATAATTTTCATTTTTCTATGTCTATAGTCTTGAATAATTTATTATATCTAATAATTCATCAATTTGCTCCTAATTTCCTTCTCATGGAAAAAATAAGTGTATTAGTTTATTCATATTCATTAATAAAATATATAAAAAAGGGCTCTCCCAAACCAGCAGATGGAGTGGGTGGGTACGACGAACGAACTAAAACATGAGGCCGAGGAAATCGCCCTCTGTCAAATCGTTTACAAGTAAAGCATAGTTTCGAAAGTACCTGTTGGATACTTAATCAACAGGTACTTTTTCTGTCTTAAGCGAAGCGGCCATCTTCGGGCCAATATGGCCAGAAGATGGCAAAGGTTTGGGGCCTGCCCTGCTGGCCGTTTTGTGGAACTTGGAATTGCGATGTTTTACGGGAAGCATGGAACGAATATTCTGTTATGGGGATAATTCTACAGCCCATAGAAAAATATTTCAAAACACTATTGACACACATCCCTACACGACGTAGAATATCATTGTCTACACGATGTAGTATAACGAAGGAGGTGGCTTTTATGGGTAAACTTCAAAAGATGTCGGACGCTGAACGAGAAGTCATGCAGTTTGTATGGGCGGCTGGCCGCTCGGTTTCCTCTGCAAAATTACTTGACGACTTAAAAACGATTAACAGGGAGTGGAAACCAAACACGGTTTTAACATTTCTTGCCCGATTGATAGAGAAAGGTATTTTGACCTCCGTACGGCATGGGCGGTCAAACGAGTACATACCACTGATTACCGAGAGCGAATACAAACAGTTTGAAACCCGAACTTTTCTTAACTCTGTACATGACGGTTCTGTAAAGAGTTTTATCACCGCCTTGTACGAGGGCAACGACTTGACCGCCGAGGAAATAGCCGAACTAAAACAGTGGTTTTCACAAAAGGAGGCAGAAGAATGAACACAGCGTTTATCGCCGTACTTTTGATGTCGGCAACGGGTATCTTGCTTGTTTTGTGCTTGGCGCTTTTGCGTCCTTTGACAACAACAAAGCTAACCGCAACATGGCATTATCGTATGTATATATTAGTGGTATTGTTTCTGCTTGTTCCTGTTGGAATTGTTGGCGGTAATCTTTTTTCAAATATACCAAGTACGACGAATCAGGGGCTTCCAAATGTGCCCGTCATTCTTAATAATATGATAACCGTACAACAAACGGATATATTACCACTACAAACCGGGCAGGCTTTACCGCAGACAGACTCTACTGCCGTAACGCCTGCCGCGCCTGTAACGAATGCCTTTATACTAAAAACATTTTTATCATTTTTGCCGCTTATATGGCTTGTTGGAGTTTTTGTGTTCATTATTTTGTATGGTATTCAGTTTGTCCGGTTTAGACGGAAAATCATGCGGACAAGTTTGCAAATTGATGATACGGGAACACTTCTGGCACTAAAAAACTCGATGACTGAAATGGGTATAAAGGGCAAGCTCCCGCTATTGTCAAACAATATCATTAAAACACCCATGCTTGCCGGCCTGTTCAAAACATTTTTAATACTGCCCGAAGTGGAAATGAGCGAAAGGGAGCTTAAAGTTATTCTCAAACATGAGCTTACTCATTTCAAGCGTCATGATTTATGGGTGAAATCTCTGACGCTTGTGGCCAACGCAATCCATTTAATCCGGCGGCATACTGGCTGACGAAAAACATTGACACTTTCTGCGAGCTTTCATGTGACGAGCAGGTGGTATCTGATATGAACATGGAAGAACGGCAATTTTATGGTGAAACGATCCTCAATGTCCTGTGCCGGGTTATAAATCAACATTCGGGCATGTACGCTACACTTGCGGAATCAAAAAAAGGAATTAAAAGAAGGTTGACACATATGATGAACGTAAAAAATACCTCAAAACGAATTGTTATTATTTCATTTGCTATGGCTGCTACATTATGTCTTATAGGCTTGGCGATGGCATCATTCATGAATGCAACAGGAGAGGATACCGATTCTATCCGGGATTCGGATGTCCTGCAGAAATCAACCGCCAACCCGCAGGACGAAAAATCGTCTATTTCGGAATCAAATACGCCAAACGATAGCAATATCGACGGGAAGTATCTGTGGCCTGTAACGGGGTATGATCGTATTTCCGCTGCATATGGTACCCGCATGCATCCCGTGAAGAAGGAAATGGTGTTTCATAACGGGATTGATATTCCGGCACCTGGCAGCACTCCCATAATTGCGGCCAATACGGGTAAAGTCGTTGATAAAGGCGAAAATGAGACGGACGGCTATTATGTCATTTTTGATCACGGCAACGGTCAAAAAACTTTCTATGCCCATTTGTCAGAATATGCAGAAAGCCTTGCGAATGATGATACGGTACAACAAGGTGATATAATTGGCTATGTCGGTGCAACCGGCGAAGCAACAGGCAATCATCTACACTTTGGCCTGACTATTGACGGTGAGTACATTGACCCGATGAGCGTTTTTACACAAGAGAATTGAGCTTGAATCCAAGTATTAAGAGATGATTGGGTTTACTTATATTTCAAAGTGCTTAATTGATAATGAAGAAATATCATCTTGCATGGCAAAGGGCGGCAAATAAAAAAACCGTCATTTGGCAGACGATGTTTTGCGTTCAAATATGAACGCGATCCAAACGGCGGTTTTGAGAAAGCCGCCGTTTTGTACGCTTCGGGCCATGTTGGTCCTAAGTAGTCTTTTAAGGGAGGAGTGGAAGTAGATACTCCTTTAAAAACTTATTATAAGCGCTGATTTCTGGATTGATCAGGCAGACGGTTACGCAGTAAATATAAAAGACAACGTTTTAAAGCTTCTTCTAAGCTCTTACGGCTTATGTATATTATAGCCACCGTAATTAGCCCCATTAATGCAATTCCCCATTTAATAATTAAGGAACCTGCCGCCAAAGACTCCATTACCGACGGGTTCTGAGTAACAGTTTGGGTAGCTGCCATATCTATACTTCCTATTTCTTCACCTTTTAAATATATGGTACAAACCCCTAATTTTTCTCCGAATTTCACCGGAGCAGTTACAGTCGGTTCTAAATTCACCAGATAAGTAAGATAAAGGGCTTCTTCCTCGGTAACTGCAATAGAGATATTATTTACAGCTTTAGCCTTAATAGAGGTAGCTTCTCCTTTTAAAACTTTCACTTCTCCCAAAATATCTTCTTTAGCCCCCAAGGTTATAACTTGATAATTAGCAAAACCGAAATCTAGCATTTGAATCAAATCATCATAAACGGTGGGAGAATTCATGGATACCGCGATTAGAAGCATATCACCTCTTTGGGCCGCACCGACTACACAATTACCCGCTTGCTTAGTATAGCCGGTTTTTACTCCTACCGCTCCTTCATAACGTGAAAGTAAGCGGTTTTGGTTAAGTAAAATGCGATCTTCATCAGCTCGGCTGGCCCAAGGTATTACTGCCCTTTTAGATTCTGTTACTTCGATAAAGACAGGATGAGATAAGGCTTCTTTAGTAATAAGAGCCAAATCATAAGCTGAGCTGTAATGTCCTGGTGCTTCTAATCCATGCGCATTTAAAAAGTGGGTATTGCTTAAACCTAATTCACGAGCCCGCTGGTTCATTAATTTTAAAAAATCAGCTTCATGGCCAGATACGCTTTCCGCTAATGCGGTAGAAGCATCATTAGCGGAAGGTAGCATAGCAGCATACAGTAATTCCATTCTGGTTAAGGTTTCACCAGCCTCTAGATATACTGTACACTCTGGAGTTTCAGCAGCATATTCACTTATGGTTACCTTTTTATCTAAATCTCCGTTTTCAACTACCAGCAGACCGGTCATTATTTTAGTTAGACTAGCAGGCGGAAGCTGTTCATTACTATTATTTTCATATAATACCCGTCCCGATTTAGCATCCATTAAAATTACAGCTTTACCATTAGTTTGGGGATAAGCCCCACTTAGAGGGTCAGTTTCTGCTGATACCAAGGGCAGATTAAATTGCATGAAAATTAGCGCCAGTAAAAGACTGGCAATTCTTATTAATTTCATTAATTGTTACTCCCAATAGACTGAAATAAGTGCTTTTATTATGTTATCAAAAATACTGATTTGCTACTACTAGATTTAGAAATTATATTTATCTCCTACCTTTTTCCTATATCACAGTTTTCAGAACATTTTCCTCTAGTTTTTTCAGAAGCTGGGCTTAATTTTCATACTTTCTACCTCACTAAAATGCAATTCTCTTTTGCGGCCCTCATCATCAAGTAAGGTAATAATTTTTTGCTGCTGATTCCATTGCAATATATATCCGTACATTTCATATACGGTTCCGGCGGGATTATAATTTATCATTACCCTTATTTGCTGATTGGTAACCGATAATATAAGCTTTTCCAGTTTAGCAGCTTCCGGGGCAGATTTGGCATAACCAGGTGAGTTATAAATCTGCTTAAGATTTTCTGTAAACTCCGGCATCATAAACTTACCCCACTTTTTGGCCCCTCTATCATTTACATCTGGTTTCATAAATATCCTCCTACTTCTGGTGCCCTCCTATTTTATTAGCTCTTACCCGGGCCGTAGCTTTTTCCTGTAAAGATACTCCTCTAAATATTGCATCTTTTCCATACTTGTTTTTTACTGCATCTAAGGCCAAGGATAGTTTAAGATCCCGCTGATTATATTCATCAAACATCTTCAATTGTAATTTATCAAAGCTTTGCAAATTACTTGCCGCCACATAGATTTTTCGTACCGGATAGCCTTGATAATATTTGCGGAACAGTAAAATACACTCCTCATATATTTGATTACTGATACAGGTGAAATCTGACATAGTACCAACATGGCCGAACCCGTCATTAATATCTTTACTATAACTAATACCCAGGTAAACCGTTTTACATAATAAAAGTGACTCTCTAAGCCTTAACCCGATTTCTTCACATAATTCTAAAATGACTAATTCTGTATCTTCTGCATTATAATCGGCCATTAAAGTAATACCGGTCCCAATACTTTTTTGTTCTTCGGTGAAGTCCCAAGGTTTAATTACCGGAGAAAGGTCAATTCCCCAACTATGCCAATATAATTGCTCCCCTATTACCCCAAAATGTTTTTTAAGTTTGCTTATGGGAGTTTTAGCTAATTCACCTACTTTGAAAATCCCGATATGATTTAGATTCTTCTTCATCCGCCGGCCAATTCCCCATATATTTTCCACATTTTGAGGCCATAATTTCTGTTTTACATCTTGATAGCGGCATTCGGCAATACCGGTTTTCTTAGCTTCTATATCCAGAATAGCTTTAGATAAAAATTTATTAGGGCCAATTCCTATACAAGCAGGTAAATTAGTTTCTTTTTGAATACTGGCCCTGATTTTTTGAGCTACTTCCCAACGGTCACCAAAAATTTTCTCGGTCCCATCAGTACATATCCAGGCCTCATCAATAGAATATACATCTATAGCTTCATAAGGGGCAAAATTTTGCAAAAGTTGTACTATCTTAGAGGCAGTTTTAACATAGAGTGCCATCCTGCTTTCTACAATATGTATGGAGGCATCATTTTTAGGTATTTCAAAAAGGCGGCTGCCGGTTTTTATACCATAAAGCTCTTTCATGCGGGGAGAGGCGGCTAAAACTACACTGCCATCACTGTTTTTATTAGATACAACTGCTAAAAGCACTTGCATAGGGTCTAATCCCCTCTCCGCTGCTTCTACCGAAGCAAAAAAAGATTTCATATCCAGACAAAGCACATTTTTAACCGGCATACTGCTGTAATCAATCATTTAATCACCTGTTAAAGTTTTAATTACATTATATCAGAACATCTGTTCCGGTCAATCTATCTCGGCTGCCATTAAGTGGAATATAAAAATAAGGGAGCCACAAGTTCCACGCAGGAACCTATGGCTCTTAAGGTCTCTGTAAAAGCTCAGCCTAAAACAAAGAAAGCTGTGCAGTTTTTTGTGAGGGGGTGGTGCGGTCGGTTATTATTTCGCCTCCTTGGGGATGTCCTGAAATCATGGGAGCCTGGGGGTCGTGGGCAGCCATACGGCGTAATACAGTAGAGGGGCTGGATGTGGCATAACAATAAGTACAGCCATGGGAACAAGTATCATATACTCCAATATCAACACTTTGTATGCAGCGGCACGCGGCACGTTGGTTGGTGTCATTCTTGGCCTTGATATGATAACCGATTATTTTTTCAATTAAATTTTGATCAATACAGGCTCCAGGTTTAATACCATAGGAAGAAAGTTCAATTGCTTCTGCACAGGTATAAAGGACTATACCGTATTTATGGGCAATTTCTGCAAACCCGGACGCAACCTCCTTCATTTCACAATCTGTTAATGCTCTATACCTGTCTTTTAAGCTTTTATAGGGATCAACAAAGCTGATAATACACCGTTCGGTATAATTTTGCAGGCTTTCGCACATTAAGGCAAACTGCTCTATATGCCACTTAACCGGATAGTTAATATCAACAATAACCGGATCATATCGCCATATCGAGCGACTAGGGCCGATTTGTTTGGACATGGCCAGAAAAGCCTGTAATAACTCGGTTTTGGGGGGTAGATTTGTTTCAATAGTATTGTCATAGGGGGTCAGGGTAAATTGTATATAATAGGAGTAGCCCATGGCCGTCAACTCTGGGAGTTTATCCAACATGGGCATGGGATTCTTGGTCCAAAATGCAATACAATCCACATTTTCAGGGGTTAGTTCTACTCGCCCCAAACGGTTGGGATTGCGGGGATTAGGGATTAGTATATAGCCCTCCTGCAATCTGTTCATAAACCATTGAGAATAAAAAGCCGGAATATCTGTCCTCCGGCTGGCACTGATAATCATACTTTTAGCCTGTTCCTTCCTGTTTAAAGTGCCGTTCCTCTTTTAGGTACAAACAACCGGGACATGTCAGCACCCTCTAATTCAAGCAATTTTATTTTGGTATGAATACCTCCGGCATACCCGGTCAAACTGCCATTGGAGCCTACTACCCGGTGACAAGGGATAATGATGGAGATGGGGTTATGCCCCACTGCCCCGCCTACCGCTTGACTTGACATACGTTCCTGGTTCTTTTTCGCCGCCATCTTTTTAGCAATATCACCATAAGTGATAACCTCTCCATAAGGTATCTCACATAAAATATTCCATACTTCTTGACGAAATTCACTGCCGGCGGGAGCTAAGGGCAATTCTGAAATATCGGGTTTTTCCCCGGCAAAGTAACGGTCCAGCCATTTTTTAACCGTCTCAAATATCGGCATGTCTTTTTTTTCTATCATATCTTTGAGTATAGTATCTCCGTGATATTTCTGTCCTTCCATCCACAAACCAACCAGGCTGCTTCCGTCACTGGCCATAGTCATCATTCCTACGGGTGATTGATACGTTGCTTTATAATACATATTATTTACCTCCTTATAGGGTGTTCCAAAGATTGACGGTGGCATAACTGCGCCAGGGCCGCCATCTTTCTGCCATTTCCAATAATTCTTTAGCAGTGTAGGGATATAAGGCTTTTTTTACCCCCGCGTCGGTTTCCAGGAAAGCATCAGGCCATTCCAGGGCCCGCATAGCAATATATTGCGCTGTCCAGCTCCCAATACCGCGAATAGTCATCAACTTTTTCATTTTTTCCTCCGGCTGGGTCGGGAAGTCCAAATCAATTTCCCCCTCTACTAAAGCCCGGGCCAATTCATAGATAGTATGGGACCGGGCCGCGATAACCCCTAATACCCCTAAATGATTTGCAATAGCTCCATCTAAAGCTAGTATATCTTCCGGTAGAGGGAAAATATGGGTTAGCCCCTCAACCCCGGTCTGAATAGGGGTACCGTAAGTTTCAACCATCCTAGCCGCTAAGGTACTGGCGGCTTTCACCGTAATTTGCTGCCCCAGTACTGCCCGTACTGCCATTTCAAAAGCATTAAAGCACCCCGGCACCCGGGTTCCTAAAACGCAAAGGCCGGGCCGGATATCGTTCATTACCCGGAGTGTTTCATATACTGCTTCCGGGTCGCAATATAAGTCAAATAGGTGGCGTATTCGCGCTAATACTTGCGGAAGTACCGGGAGTAAAGTTTCACTCATGGTAACGTTTAATACGTTCTTTTTAGGCTGGTGGCCTACCCGTACCCAGCCATATACATGCTTCCCTTCTGCATTTTTCAAATCCACGGTACGCATGTATTCACCGTTTTTCACCACCTCAACTCCGGTTATGGCACGTCCGGCCAGGAAGTTCAGCATTTTTTCCCAATCATAGGGGGGACGGTAGCCCAAGGCTAAAGTAATATTGTCATTATGTTTTTTCTCTTCCGCAATATGTTTTCGTAAAGCGGTGGGCGAAAGCTGGTACTGTTTTTTGAAAAGGTCATTGAAGCGGCGCAAACTGCCAAATCCTGCCGCCATGGCAACTTCCAGAACCGGCAAATTGGTGTCGGTAAGTAAGTTTTTGGCCAGGAGCAGTCGGCAGGTTTGCAAATATTGGACTGGTGATACATTATACTCGGCAGTAAAAACCCGTCGCAAATGCCGGTCAGTACAGCCCAGCTGTCTGGCTATTTCCTCTATACTCTGGCCGCTGCCGCAATTTCTTTCTAACATTCTGGCGGCCCGGTAAACTAAATTAGCGGTAGCATCAGTGATTGAAGTCCCCGGGGCAAGTTCAGGTCTGCATAAAAGGCAGGGGCGGTATCCGGCTTGTTCAGCTTCCGCTGCGGTCTGATAAAAAGTGCAGTTTTCGGCTTTAGGTTGTCTAGCCCGGCACACGGGGCGGCAGTATATGCCCGTGGACGATATTCCTACAAAAAAACGCCCGTCAAAGCGAGCATCTTTCGCCTTAAATGCCGCGTATAGACCGCTGTCATTATCTATCATAATTTTCGCCCCTTCATTTGATCTCAATTAAATTATAGCAGGTTTTACTTAAAAATCTCGCTATTTTCGGACATGCTTTTTCAGGTCAGATAGGCAAAAATATGATGGCAAGGCTATGGATTTAATCGTGGGCTTATGAGAGGGACTTAACTAATACATTATAAAAGTTCAATTATCTCTACATCTATTTCTTTACCGTATATTTCCATCCGGGCTACAGTCACTGGTAAATCAAATCTTCTGGGTCCGGCACTGCCGGGGTTGAGGTAATGAACGCCATTTTGGGCCGTATGTTTTGGTCTATGGGAATGACCGTTAATTATTAGACGCAAGCCGGCCGCTTCCGGGACTATATCAAGTTCATCAATATTATGCAAGAGGTAGATTAATACCTCACCAATTTCAATTACCTTGGTTATAGGCAGTACATTGGCCCAACTCCCTCTATCCACATTACCCCGGACTGCAACTACGGAAGCAATATTTTTAAGCTCCTCCAATACTTCCGGTGTACCTACATCTCCGGCATGAATTATTAGATCACTGCCTTCTAAGGCAGCATAAGCTTCCGGTCTAAGTAATCCATGGGTGTCTGAAATTACGCCTATTAACCATTTTTCCATACCATAAGGTCTCCTTTTTAAAAATTATAAGATTAAGCAGCTTAAGTATTATCACGCATTCTCTATTAAAGATTTTCTTCTAACCTCAATAGCAGAAGCTGCTTGGGTATTTAGCTCTAATAAGTTTTGCAGGTCATTTATAGTTGCTTCTATATTTTGTCTAAGCTTACTAGTTTGGCTTACAGCTTTATTAATTTGGGATTGAACGATGAGGTCAAATAAAAGGCCATCTAAGATAAAATCAGCCAAAGTACTGAATTGACCAATATTAAAAGTAATTTCATCAGTTTTAACATCGGCTAGTTCCCTTTGAAAGCTTCTTAAGTGTTTTTCCGCCTCTCTTATACCGCGACGGGCCTCACCCATAAAGGAATGCTTTATAGCTGTAGTTATTAACCCCCCGCCTATTATGTCAACTACTCCCCAACCTTGGGCTGAACCTAATTTCTTCTCCACCGTAATCAAGGATTTTTGGGCTAACTGGCCTGCTGCCACAGCTTCTTTCAGTTCTTGTTTTTCCGCTTCTGCTTTACCTAACTGTTCAGCCAACTCCAATAAAGCCCAGGCTTTATCTCCGCCTGACTGAAGCAGAGCAGCTTCTTTGTCTCGTATAGCTTTTTGATATTCAGCCCCAGGATCTCCTATATCTTTTAGTTTATTGGACATCTTGGTTAAGTCGGCTTCCAAAAAAGTTATAATATTATTAGCTTCATCAAATTTTAATTTAGCGGCCAGATATTCTTCTTGTTCTTTACGCATAGCTATATCTTTAGTCCCCCGCAAAGTGTGCCATAGGTTAACTAAACTAATACCATCCAATTTTTCTACATCCCTATTTTCCGCAGCTAATTTCTCTTGTAAAATCTCCCGGCGTTTTTTCTCTGTCTGGAGCATATTTTGGTTTATTTCCATTTGATGCTGTAAACGTTCGTATTCTTTAACCCTTTTAACTGCTTCAGTCAAGCGATGCTCTACATTCATTTTGTACCTCTCCTTTTCCAACTCACGCATTCTTAGCAGCAGTAATTTAAAAACTACTAAGATACTATATAAATGTCTTCAGCCATAATTATTCTGGCTCAAGTAGTTTGCCACAACATTCTATTATTAGTAAATTCGCATTTAAGCCGCCCTTGATCACTAAGATAGGATAAATAAGAACGTACCGTGCTGCCCACTAATACATACTGGTTAACATCCATGGTTAGTTGGTAAAAATCAAAAACCGCCTGTAAAATGTCCTCAAAAGACCGTGGCTCGGTACAGATTATTAATATACGGTCTATAATCTCGTAAGTCTTTTCCCGATTAATTTTCACTAAAGGCCCCATATCTTCACCAACCTCGGCATGGGCAGGTATAAATACTTTAGCTTCCATATTTTCCACCAAATCTAATGTAGCCAGAAAAGCTTCTACATCATAGATAAATGATAAATGGTATTTATTTATGATATTTTCACTAAAAACAGAGTCCGCCAGAAAACAAACATTATCCGAGGTTTTAATCCCAATCATGTCCAGATAATGCCCACCCAGCCTAAAATATTCTAAACCCTCCGGCAAAAAATCCTCAATATTATCAGTCGGCTCACAGGCAGGAGCCATTAAAAATTTGTTACGCAGTTCTTTAAAAGGATAACCTCCGTATAAAAAAGAAGGCTCTAAAAACGTAAACTGGGCCAAGGTGTTTTCAATGGGAGTAGATATAATTTTACAATTAGTTCTATCCTGTAAAAACTTATTACCGCCAATATGATCGGCATTAGAGTGAGTATTTATTATTCCGGCCAAAGTCCAATTATTAGCATTTAGTATTTTTAAAATCTTGCGCCCCGCCTCTTTGTCATTACCGCTGTCAATTAAATAAACCTCTTGTTCATTAATTTTATAAACCCCAATTTTAGCCGGGCTGTTTATGTAGTAGGTACGCTCTCCTACGGCTATTAATTCATACATGACAATCTCCTGAATTTTTAATTATGTTTTATATTATCATAAAGGTAAACTGCTAAGGTTTCTATAGCTTTCCACAGTAAAAATCGGGTAGGAGGTACCCATTATTTGAGTGACCGACTTACGGCACCACTGCTCATGCAGTTTTAAAGTTTACACTTACTCGCAGAGTAACATTCCATCAAACTAAGGTAGCCGGCCCGTTTGGTTCTCTCATTTGATAAGGCTCTTAAGCTAACAGGTGACAGGGCATAGATGCTCTGGTCTCAGACTGTCAAAAAAAGCGATGTTTCAAATTGTATAACACCGCCTTTACAGTTTAACTAGTTAATATTTTTTCTTGTAATCAGTATGAATAGCAGATATTCGATATCTTTCTGTAGGATTTTAAGACACCATGCTAAATATCCGGTAATTCCAGTTTATCAAGTCTTTCCAGTAGTCTCGAAGTATCTGATGATTTAAAAATATCTCTTAGCCGTGGAAAATAGCCTTCATCTCCGTCTGTATAAGGAATGAGAAGTTTCATTTTCTTGTCATTTTTATCCCAATAATTCCATACGGATGAATCCCAAGGAACCTCACCGCTGACCTTTTGCGCCATTGGTACACCTGCATATTGTGCCGGCAATGTTTTTCCGTCTACTGTTATATTGAAGTATTGCGGCTCGTAGCTATACTGAAGATCACTTTCGCCATCAGCCCAAAATGTCATAGTATCCTTTACCTGAAAACGGGCGTTGTCATAAGTATGATCGACGCTTCTTTCAATCTTTCGATCGATAACAACCAGCTTAGCATCCCCAAATGGGTCGAAATCCAGGATAACACCGTCTGCAGATTGGGGCGACAGGTAAAGATTATAGTCACCGGAGCCGATCATTCGCTCAATCTCGGTTTTTCTGCCCTCATTCTTATAATTCCATTGCAATCCCAGTTCTTGATTCAAATCCGTATATAATCCATCAATCCAATCTTGGTATTTATTCTTAATCCCTTCGTCAAATTTGCTCATCTCATATTTTATTTTAATTTCTGCAGTGCCTGTATACAGCCCAAATGGGCCTCGGTCACTTTCCCTGATCTTCCCCTTTTTATCAAGAGAAATATTGAATGTCCACATTTCCAAATTACCCGGAATACCAAAGAAGGTGAAATATCTGCTGTCTGTCGCATCCATGGATACTCTCCAGTTCCAACGCCCTTCTCCGGCAATGTTTTTCAAATTCACATTTGCCTTATGATAAAAATTCGTCAGCATCCGTTTGGCATTGATGGCCTCGGCTCTGTTCTTCCATTTTTGTTTATCCTGCTCATACTTTTCAGATAAAAACATTAAGCCCTCAACAACATCTGTTACAGAACCGCCCAGCTCACCCAACAATAAATCAATCGCCTTATCCCGCACCGCACCTTCTGCCGTATCCAGAATAAACTCATCGAGAGGGCGGTCGTTTAGGTCAATAATATGTTCTATAGTCTCCAATAATATCTCCGTTCCGGTCTGTTTGGCTATAAAATGACGTATTTCCTTTGCGACTCTCCTTGAATCCTCCGCAGTAAAGACATCGTCACGAGCCACCTTTTCTACAAGAGTCTCGGCCTCGCCGATTTCCGCCTCGGTTTTTCCGAATTCTTTCAGCGTTTTCTCTATGGCTTTTTCAATATATTCTTCTGTCGCCTTGGCCCCACGTGCCAGTTCACCTTCAAAAGAAAGCTCGCCCACTGTAATGATGAGGGGATAGCTCTCTAACGAATCAAAGCCGATCTTGCTGCGGTCAACCCCTCTAGTCGATGCGCCCTGAACCGGGACAGCGGTTGTCACAAGCAAAATCAGTGTAATTAATGCGGAAATAATCCTTTTCTTCATGGTGAAACCTCCTATTCCTGATTCTGTGTGAGCCATGCAGCGATTTGATTCAGCTCTTTATTGTTTTCATCTACCCAAAGCCCTTCATTGACACAGGTTATAGCTGCATCAATATCATTGTTGAAGATGGAGATGAGGGCACAGCAAGCATAATTCTTGGCTTCAAATGGATTTACTCTGAGGGCCGCAGTATAATATCTCAAAGCCTCTGTATACTCATTTGCTTCCTTCTCCAAAACATCTTTTGCCTTAGCCCGTAAATATTCGTCATTGAAGTTCATAGGATGACGTTCCAAACCATAGGGTCTCGGCGTAAAAATTGCATAAAGATCAGATTCTATCACTGCCAGCTCATCCCGTATCGTAGAAAGCTCATCTATATCAAGCTCACTTAGATAGTAAAAAGCTGCGCTGTTCTCAGAAAACAGGGGATTGATCAGAGCATTTTGATAGGCTTCCTTGGCTTTGCTCTCATTCCCCTGAATGTGGTATATCAGTCCTTCAAAATAATAAGGATACGGCGAAGCAGGGCTGATGGCAGCGATAGATTCCCAGTCCTTATATGCAGGCTTCGCCGTAACATTTGTATCATCCGCATCTGCCACATCCTTTAAATACTTGCTTTCACCCTTCATATCAAGGA